>NZ_RZRK01000003.1:0-25736 GCF_003997835.1 Mesorhizobium sp. M7A.F.Ca.CA.004.12.1.1 | reverse complement strand
CCTCCATGCTGGCCGAGGGCCTGCTCAACAAGCAGATCGCCTATGAACTCGGTGTATCGGAGGCTACCATCAAGGCGCATGTCTCCGCCATCCTGCAGAAGCTCGGCGTCGACAGCCGCACGCAGGCGGTGATCCTGCTGTCCAAGATCGGCAGCGACCCGCTGCAGCCGGCGGGTTGATCGCCAGGGCGCCTGTTCGATCATTGTAGTGTTCAATCAGAGCACTGAACCTCCGTCCGCCGCACCGGCCGGCCGTTGAAGCTTGCGAAACTGATGGCGGCCATGATCCAGACGCCGATCCCGCCATAGAGCATGACCCAGCCAAAGCCGTTGCGCAGCGCATCCTGGGCGACGGTCCCGGCGAGCCCGGAGATGGGGTTTCCAGCAGCGATAGCTTCGGCGAGAAGACGCAATTGGGCAGCGTCGAGGTCGGGCAGCGCATGCCCCAGATGCGCCAGCACACCGCTGGCCAGGATGAAGCCCATCACCGCGATGTTCAGCGCCAATGAAACCATGCGCGCGGTCATGTCGATGCCGGAGGCCATGCCGGCGCGATCGCTCGAAACGGAACCCGTCGTCGTGTTGGTGACAGGTGTGTTGGTTATTCCCAGACCCATCCCCGCGATCAGGCAGCCGGGCAGCATCGTCAGCCAGTCCGGTTGCGCGGCGGCGCTGCCGAATTTCATCAGGATGAACCCGACGCCGATGATGACGAGGCCCGCCGGAATGATGATGCCGGGCCGATAACGCAGCGAAAAGCGCTCTGCCAACGGCGGCAGCACAAGCGTCGGCAGCGTGTAGGCAAGCAGGGCAAGGCCGGTGGAGACGGTGTCATAGCCGAGCCCGGCGTGGAACCAGATCGGCAGGTAGATCATGAAAGGCCAATAGCTGAGGTTCATCGCGGCAGAGCCGACGATGGCGCCCGAAAAGGGCCGGATTCGGAAGACCGAGAAATCGAACATCGGCCGCTGGCTGACCTTCTCGGCAATGAGGAAGGCGATGAAGCTCACTATCGAGATACCGAGGATCGCCAGCGCGGCAGGGCTGGAGAAACCCAGATCCGGCCCCTGGATGATGTAGAAAACGAGGCAGAAAACCGACGGCGACAGCGTCAGGATGCCTGCTACGTCGAGCTTGCCCGCCTGTGGATCCTTCGATTCGTGGACGCCCATCAGAGCGAGGGCGAACGCCAGCGCCGCAACCGGCACGTGGACAAGAAACACCCATTGCCAGCTCGAGACCGCGACGATGCCGCCGCCGATGATGGGGCCGAAGCCGAGGCCGGTGCCGAAGATGACGCCCCACCAGCCCCATGCGACGGCGCGTTCGCGCCCTTCCCGGAATTCATGCGACAGCACGGCAAGCTGGCAGATCAGCATCGCACCGCCGCTCAGGCCCTGCAGAAACCGGGCGACGATGAGCGTGGAGACGCTTTCGGCGACGCCGCAGATCAGTGATGTCAGGCCGAAGGCGGCGATGGCGACCAGAAAGACACGCTTGTGCCCGTAACGATCGGCGATCGTGCCGACCGCCATCAGCACCGTCGTGACCGCGATCGTATAGGCGTTCATCACCCATTGCAGTTGCTTGAAGTCGGCGTGCAGAACCTGCTCCAGTGTCGGCAGAATCGTGGGAACGCTTGAAATCTCCAGGCCGAACATCAGGCATGCCAGGCAGGCGGCAAACAGAACCACGATGCCTCGGCGGGTCAATACAGTGGGCATGATTCAACCTTTCGAACGTATTTGTCGGCAATCGGCGAATCCATCGCAGCTCGCCCGGCGCGCGTATGGCCCAGGGTAGGCGAGGCTTGATCATATTAGAATTGCATGGTTGGCTATTTCAGAGACAACAAGTGCGGATAGCTGACATGACGCTGGACGTAGACGCTGTGAAAACATTCGTCGCCATCGCCGATCTTCAGAGCTTTACGCGTGCGGCCGAGGCTCTTGGCAGCACACAAGGGGCGATCAGCGTGAAGCTGAAGCGGCTGGAAGAGCGCGTCGGCCAGAAATTGATCGAGCGCACGCCTCGGCTGGTGCGCTTGTCGGCGCAGGGCGCGGTGTTTCTCCAGCCCGCACGCGACTTCCTCGCGGCACACGATCGCGCCATTGCCAGCCTGTCTTCGGTGCGCCGCCGCTTCACACTGGGCATCGCCACCCATGTCGGAGGCGCGGAAGTCCCGACATTGCTGGCGCGGCTCAATGCGCATGACCCGGCGCTCACCATCGAAGTGCGGCTCGATGATTCGCGCGACCTGCTGGATGCTTTCGATCGCGGTGAGATCGACGCGGCGATCATCCGCCGGGAGGACGACCGGCGCGATGGTGAAGTGCTGGCGCCCGAACATTTCGGCTGGTACGCCGCGCCCGACTTCGTCCACCGGGCCGACGAGCCGCTGCGCCTGGCGGCATCCTCGCCATCCTGCGGTATTCGTAACATCACCACCCGCGCGCTCGACGCTGTCGGAATATCGTGGACGGAGGTGTTCCTCGGCTGCGGCTCTTTCGCCGTTGCCGAAGCCGTCTCGGCCGGCCTCGCAGCCTCGGTATTTTCCTGCCGGCTTGCCCCATCCGGCACCATCGAGGTCAGCCGGAAATTCGGGCTGCCGGCGCTGCCGCCTTCCGAGATCGTGCTGCTTTCGACGCTGACGGACGCCAAGTCCCGCGAGGCGCTGAGGACGCTTGCAATGGCCTTTCGCGAGCATCGTCCGCCTGTGGCGGGCAATGCCGGACGGCCCCGGTTCCGCAGTTCCCAGATGGTCGACGGCCTGGCCTAGAGCAATTCTAGGGAAAGTGTGAAGCGGTTTTCCGTTTAGAATTGCGTTAAAACAAAGAGTTAGAGCAGATCGCCGTTTTCCGTGAAACGGTGAAATGCTCTAGGACTCCACCCTCGGACACCAGGGCTGAGACCGGGCGCCTTTGCTGCTATTCGGCCGCCGGTGCCAGCGGCCTGACCCTGGCCATCATCGAGCGCAGCACCGCTGGTTTGAGCGGTTTGTTGATCACCGCAATCTCGAGCCCGCCGGCGGCCGTGCGCACCTCATTGGAGCGGTCTGCGGTGACCAGCACGGCCGGCAGGGTGTCGCCATGGAGCGCGCGCAGCCTGACGATGATATCGAGACCCGTTTCGCCGTCGAGATGGTAGTCGGCAAGGACGATGTCCGGGCGGTGTGTCACCACGCTTTCCAGATCCTTTGAACCGGACACGGTGTCGACGTTGCAACCCCAGCCTTCGAGCAGGAGCCGCATGCCCTCTAGGATGCGGGCGTCGTTGTCGATGCACAGCACATGCAGTCCGGCCAGCGAAGCCGTCGCGCGGGCAGGAACCCTGGCGTCGATCTCGCGCCGCGGTTCCTGCACGGCCGCGACGGGCAGGATGACGGAGAAGCGCGTGCCCTTGCCAGGGTTGGAAAAGATCCGGATCTCCAGCCGCAGCACCCGGGCGATGCGGTCAACGATGGAGAGGCCGAGACCGAGGCCCTCGGCCTCGCGCGCGCCCTCGTCGAGCCGGGTGAATTCGCGAAAGACGGTGTTCAGCTTGTCGCCGGCGATGCCGATGCCGGTGTCGATCACCTGGATCTCGGCCAAATCGCCGCGCCGTCTGACGCCAACCAGCACGCGGCCGTGGCGCGTGTATTTGATGGCGTTGGAGACGAGATTCTGGATCAGGCGGCGCAGCAGATTGCGGTCCGTCGTCACTGTCAGCGATGACGGCATGATGGTCAGCGCGAGCTTCTTCTCGGCGGCGAGCGGCCGGAAGTCGTTGCCGATCTGGCGCAGCAATCCGTCGAGGTTGAAGGCGGTATCGTCCGGCTTCATCGCGCCGGCGTCGAGGCGGGAGATGTCGAGCACGGCGCCGAGGATGGTCTCGACCGATTCCAGCGAGGATTCGATGTTCACGGCGGCCTTGCCGGCAGGCCCTTTGCCGGCCTTCTCGATCAGCGAGGAGCAATAGAGCCGGGCGGCGTTGAGCGGCTGCAGGATGTCGTGGCCGGCGGCGGCGAGGAAGCGCGTCTTGCCGAGATTGGCCTCCTCGGCCAGCATCTGCGCCTGCGCCAGCTCCTCGTTGACCCGGGTCAGTTCGATGGTGCGGGTCTTGACGCGCTGCTCCAGCGATTCATTGGCACGCTTCAGCGCCAGATCCTGTTCGACGCGCCCGGAAATGTCGGCATAGGTGGCGACGATGCCGCCGTCCGGCATCGGGTTGGAGCGCAGTTCCAGGATGCGGCCCGAGGTTTTCAGTTCCATCTGCCATGGGCTGACGAAACTGGTCAGGCGGTTGAGCATGGCCACACGCTGATCGGCGGGGATGTCGCCGCGTTCGGCGAGATGGCGCAGGATGCGGTCGAGCGAGACGCCGACCTGGCCCATCTCGTCGGGCAGGTCGAACAGCGCCCGGTACTGGCGGTTCCAGCAGATCAGGCGGAAATCGCGGTCGAAGACGGTGATGCCCTGTTCCATCTGGTCGAGCGCGATCTGCAACAGGTCGCGGTTGTGCTGCAGCGCCTCGGTGGCGTCGTCGAGCAAGCGGAAGGCATCTCGGGATTCGCGGTCGTGGCGCCGAAACAGCAGCGACAGGATCAGCCGCGCCGAGGAGGAACCGACGGCGCTGGCGAGCAATTGCTCGGAGAAGCGGATGACGTCCATGCTCGCCTGCTCATTGCCGTGCAGCGAGGTTCCGTTGGTCTTTTCGAACGACTGGAAGGAGCGCTCGGTGCGCTCGACGCCGAGATAGCGCCCGATCGTGTCCTTGAGGTCGTTGACGGTGATGGCGGTGCGGAAGCGGCGCAGGCTTGGCATCGGGCCGGCATCGCGCGGCACGAAGATCGACGCCTGGATGCGTTCCAGCGGCACCGATGCGCGCGACAGCGAACCGAGCACGAAGAACACCGCGTTGAGCGACAGGCTCCACAGCACGCCGTGGTTCAGCGGTTCGGCGACGGTGCCGAACAATGCCTGCGGCCGCAGCGCCTCGAAGCCGAACAGCCCGTGCACGATGATGCCGGTATCAGGGGCGGCAAGCGATGGAAACAGCAGCGTGTAGCCCCAGACGAGGATGCCGGCGACCATGCCAAGTGCCGCACCCCGGCCAGTGGCGCCGCGCCAGATCAGCCCGCCGATCAGCGCCGGCGCGAACTGGGCGATGGCCGCGAACGACATCAGGCCGATCGACGACAGCCGCGCGCTGTCAGTGCTCTCGCGATAATAGAGGAAGGCGATGAACAAAAGGATGAAGATCGCCCCGCGCCGAACATTGAGAATGAGCGTCGACCAGTCCTCGGTCTCGGAGGTCGAGGTCTTGAGCAGGCGGCGCACGAACAGCGGAATGACGAGGTCGTTGGAGATCATGATCGACAGCGCCACGCTCTCGACGATCACCATCGCCGTCGCCGCCGACAGGCCGCCGATGAAAGCCGCCATCGCCAGCAAGTCATGGCCAGTGAACAAGGGCAGCGACAGCACGTAGAGATCGCTGCTGGTCCCGGTGCCGACCAGCGACAGGCCGGCAAAAGCGATCGGCAGCACGAACAGATTGATCGCCACGAGGTAGAGCGGAAACACCCATGTCGCGGTGCGCAGTTCGGCCTCGCCGCGGTTCTCGACGATGGTGACGTAGAACTGCCGCGGCAGCATGATGATGGCAAAGCCGCTAAGGCAAGTCAGCACCAGCCAGGTGGCGAGCGAGGTGTTGTAGCTCATCGCCTGCCGGACCTGCCCGTTCTGGGCGAGCTTGTCGAACATGTCGCCCGGGCCGCCGAAGATCAGGAAGGTGACCATCAGGCCGATCGCCAGGAAGGCGGCGAGCTTGACCACGGTTTCGACCGCCACCGCCAGCACCAGCCCGTCCTGGTGTTCGGTGGCGTCGGCGTGACGGGTTCCAAACAGCACCGCAAACAGCGCCAGGAGCATGGCGACGACCAACGAGATGTCGCTGACGAAGGGATCGAACGAAGGCGGCGATCCCGTATAGTGCTCGACCATCAGGCTGACCGAACCGGAGATCGCCTTCAACTGCAGCGCGATATAGGGCACCGCGCCGATGGTGGCGATCAGTGTGGCGATCGCCGCGACGGTGAAACTCTTGCCGTAGCGCGCGCCGAGGAAATCCGCGATCGAGGTGATCTTCTCGGTCTTGGCCAGCCGCACGATGCGGTTGAGCAGCGGGAAGCCGAACACGAAGACGAGCACCGGGCCCGTATAGATGCCGAGGAATTCGAGGCCGCGTTCGGAAGAGAGACCGACCGAGCCGAAGAAAGTCCAGGATGTGCAGTAGATAGCGAGGCTGAGTGCGTAGATGAAAGGCCGCCCCCGGCTCGGCTCGGAGATGGCCGAGCGGCGGTCGCCGAGGCTGGCGATGGCAAACAGCAGCGTCACATAGGCGACCGCGATGATGACGATGAACAAGCCCTGCACGCTTGGACTTTCCTCCTCTGCCGTCTTTCTATCCGGCTTGCCCGGACGCAATCACAGCTTGGCGTCCGAGTCCATTGCAGAGCTGTGTAGGACGGTTCTCAGACCGGCGCGTCGGTGTCGATGTCGTTATGGTGAAGATCGCCGCTGGGCGCCGTGGAAGATGCTGCCGACAATGATCTCCTCCGAACCCATACGATAGAGGATGATGTGCTTGCCATGGACGAACTGATGGGTCCTGCCTTCATAGAGCCTGCCCATATTCGGGTAATCGCCGAGCAACTCAAACACCGCGTCGAGTTCACGCAGATACTTTTCGGCCTGAGTGTGGCCGAAGTTTTCGAAGGTGTGTCGGTAAATGTCTTTCAGATCGCGTTCGGCGCGATGCGTTATCCTATGACGCATGCGGGAATTCGGCACGCGCTTCCCGAATAATGTCGTCGATAGACTTGTCGCTGACGGGGCTCTCAAAACCTTCGTCGATGGCCGCCTGAATCGCTTTCCGCTTCTCATCGGGCGAAAGTGCGTCGAACCAAGCGCGCTGCTCCTTTGTCGGAGCCGCCCACGGGTAAACGTCAATGCTGATGGTTTCGAGCATGTTCATGAGAATATTGTAGGCGAAAACGCCTATGATTGCCAGAAATTCAACGCTGCTCCTGCCGAACCGTGGGTCTCGAACAACTGAACCGGGGTCGGTCTCGGCGAGCAACCTAGCCGGCTCCCGGTAAGGAGAAACCGGTTGCTTTCTCCTTTTTGCCGATGTTGCGTCAGGAGGTTTTTGTTATGTTGTCTCAGGTCGATGTCGCAAGGACGGAAACGGCAACTCGGCCAGTCACGACAAGGAGGGTCGAATGCTGAAAGAATTCCAGGAATTTATTTCCAAGGGTAATGTGATGGACCTTGCGGTCGGCGTCATCATCGGCGCGGCCTTCGGCAAGATCGTCGATTCCCTTGTCAACGACATCATCATGCCGATCGTCGGTGCGATTTTCGGCGGATTGGACTTCAACAACTATTTCTTCGGATTGTCCTCAGCCGTCAACGCGACCTCGCTGGCCGATGCCAAGAAGCAGGGCGCGGTCTTTGCCTATGGCAGCTTCATCACCGTGGCTCTGAACTTCCTCATCCTCGCTTTCATCATCTTCCTGATGGTCAAGGCGGTGAACAACATGCGCAAGCGGCTTGAGCGCGAGAAGCCCGCTGCACCGGCCGCTCCGCCGCCTGCCGACGTCGCGCTGCTCACCGAAATTCGCGATCTGCTCGCCCGGCGCTGACCACGGGCGGCATTTGCTGGACCAAAACCCCGGTCGTTCGCGGCCGGGGTTTTCTGTTTTCGCATCTGGTAAGGACCGCTGACGAAAACCGCAGACCAAAACGGACCCGCCAATGACCCTGATCGACAGCTTGCGCACCGAGGCCCGTGCGGCACCCGAAAGCGGCATTGTCGCCGTCGTCAATTACGGCCGCCTGCGCGAAGGCATGATTCCGCTCTGGGCCGGCGAGGGCGACCTGCCGACGCCGGCCTTTATCACCGATGCCGCGTCGAAGGCGCTGGCCGGCGGCGAGACATTCTACACCTGGCAAAGGGGCATCCCCGAACTTAGGCAGGCACTCTCCCGTTACTATGCCAGGCATTTCGGCAAGACCTTCCCGGAGGAAGAATTCATCGTCACCGGCTCCGGCATGCATGCCATCCAGCTGGCGCTCGACGCGCTCGCCGGTGCCGACGACGAGGTTGTCTATCTGTCGCCGGCCTGGCCGAATTTCGATGCCGCGGCAGCGATAGCGGGAGCCGTTCCGGTCGCGGTGACGCTCGATCATTCCGGCAATGGCTGGTCCTGCGACGTCGAGAAGCTCGCGGCTTCGATCACGCCGCGCACAAAGGCGCTGTTCATCAACACGCCGTCGAATCCGACCGGCTGGACCGCCGATGATGAGACCTTGCAGGCCATCCTCGATCTGGCGCGCGCCAAAAACCTTTGGATCATCGCGGACGAGATCTATTCTCTGTTCCACTATGGCCACGGCCGCGCGCCGTCCTTCCTCGACATCGCGTCGGCGGAAGACCGCATCCTCTATGTCAACTCCTTCTCCAAGAACTGGGCTATGACCGGCTGGCGCGTCGGCTGGATCAAGACACATCCGAGCTTGCAGCAGGTGTTCGAGAACCTGATCCAATATTCGAATTCCGGCGTCGCCCAGTTCATGCAGCGCGGCGCGGCCGCCGCCCTTGATGAGGGCGATGCCTTCGTTGCCGAACAGGTGGAGCGGGCGCGCAAGGCGCGCGACCTTGTCTGCGGCATCCTCGGCGCCACCGGCCGCGCCCGGTTTACGGTGCCGCAGGGTGCGTTCTATCTGTTTTTCACTGTCGACGGCATCACCGATTCACGCACCGCTGCCTTCGACATTGTCGACAAGGCCAATGTCGGCCTGGCGCCAGGCACGGCTTTCGGCCCCGGCGGCGAGGCGTTTTTGCGGTTGTGTTTCCACCGCCGCCTCGACCAGGTCGAGGAAGCGGCGCACCGGCTGGCGAAGTGGATGAAGGCAGTTTGAGGATTGGGCTGGACAGGAAAGCCGCGCGTTTGAAGATTCTGGACCGCCTCACTCTTCGGCCGCAGTAACGGCATGGATCCTAGGGTCTGCGCCGCGTCGCTTCGCTCCTTGCTTCGCCCTAGGATGACGAAGAGAAAGATGCCTCGGCCAACCTCGAAGGTCGGCCATTGCTACGATGCCAGACTCCAACTCTGTGACTAGCCAGAAGCCCCCACGCTTCGTCATCCTAGGGCGTAGCAGTCGCGAAGCGACGTCGCGGAGACCCTAGGATCCATGCCGTGACGTCGGAGCGTCGCGGCGTTGGAAGCAATCGACAGGCGCAACCAGCAACGGCTTCAGCCGCCTGACTTGGGGACCAGCAGGGGAATGATGCGGTCGCTCTTGGCTACCGAAGGCCGCCCGGCGGAGCCATAGGGGATGCCGAGCGCATCCCAGGTCTCGACCAGCGCATCCTGCAATTCGGCGATCAGTGCATCGGAGTGGAACGGCGTCGGCGTGATGCGCAGCCGCTCGGTGCCGCGCGGCACGGTCGGGTAGTTGATCGGCTGGATGTAGATGCCGTGCACGCCGAGCAGGCGGTCGCTGGCCATCTTGCAGGCCTCGGGATCGCCGACTAGCAGCGGCACGATGTGGGTCGGCGAGTCCATCACCGGCAGGCCGGCGGCCGACAGGATCTGCTTGGTTCGGCTCGCCTGCTGCTGCTGGGCGTCGCGCTCGGCCTGCGAGCGCTTGAGATGGCGGATCGACGCGGTCGCGGCAGCCGCGATCGCCGGCGGCAGTGCCGTGGTGAAGATGAAGCCCGGCGCATAGGAACGCACGGCGTCGATCACGGCGCTGGTGCCGGTGATATAGCCGCCCAGCGTGCCGAATGCCTTGGCCAGGGTGCCTTCGATGATGTCGATGCGGTCGGCCAGGCCTTCGCGCTCGGTGATGCCGCCGCCGCGCGGCCCGTACATGCCGACGGCATGGACCTCATCGATATAGGTCATGGCGTTGTAGCGCTCGGCGAGCTCGACGATCTCTTTGATCGGCGCGATGTCGCCATCCATCGAGTAGACGCTTTCGAAGACGATCAGCTTGGCGCGTTCGCGTCCCGCCGCCTGCAAAAGGCTTTCCAGATGCGCGACGTCGTTGTGGCGGAAGATCTTTTTCTCGGCGCCGGAACGCCGCACGCCTTCGATCATCGAGGCGTGGTTCAATTCGTCCGAGATGATCAGGCAGTTGGGCAAAAGCTTCGCGATGGTCGAGATCGAGGCCTCGTTGGAGACGAAACCGGAGGTGAAGACCAGTGCCGCTTCCTTGTCGTGCAGGTCGGCAAGCTCCACCTCGAGTTCGACCAGCGGGTTCGAGGTGCCGGAAATGTTGCGGGTGCCGCCGGCGCCCGAACCCATCTTGCCAGCGGTATTCTGGAACGCGGCGATGACGTCGGGATGCTGGCCCATGCCGAGATAGTCGTTGGAGCACCAGACGGTGATTTCCTCGGCGCGGCCATTGGAACGCCAGATGGCGCGCGGGAACTTGCCCGCGATCCGCTCCAGGTCGGCGAAAACGCGGTAGCGACGCTCGGCATGGAGCTGGTCGATCGCTTCCTCGAAGAACCGCTGATAGTTCATATAGGCTTCCCAATTTTTGCGCGGGATCATAATCATTGGCCTGTTGGTCGTCCACCTGGCCTTTTTGGTCAAAATGCCACGCCCCGGACCTGTTCCTAACGATCACGGATCGTGGCCTATTCCCTTGATGTGGATCAACTTTGTTTCAGGACGATGCCACTAGCCGGCGATGCCGGTTACCACGGTTTCAATGGTTATGCGGCGGGCTTTCCAGTAGAGCGGGGGTTGAGACAGTTTCCGATAAATCTTGGATAAGCGAGGAAGCGGATGACGGTTTTGGTTACAGGCGGCGCCGGTTACATCGGCAGCCATATGGTCTGGGAGTTGCTTGATGCCGGCGAGGGCGTGGTCGTCCTCGATCGCCTTTCCACCGGTTTCGAATGGGCGGTGGCGCCCGAGGCAAGGCTGGTCGTCGGCGACGTTGCCGACCGGGAATTGGTCGGCTCGGTCATCAGGGAGAACAAGGTCGACGCGATCATTCACTTCGCCGGCTCGATCGTGGTTCCGGAATCGGTCGCCGACCCGCTCAGTTACTACGAGAACAACACCTCGAAGACGCGCACGCTGATCGAAACCGCGGTGCGCGAAGGCGTGCCCAATTTCATCTTTTCATCGACTGCCGCCGTCTATGGCGGAGCCGGCCTGGAGCCGGTGCGCGAGGACGCCCGCCTGTCGCCGGAATCGCCCTATGGCCTGTCCAAGCTGATGAGTGAGTGGATGCTGCGCGACGCGTCGATCGCGCATGGCCTGCGCTATACCGCGCTGCGCTACTTCAACGTCGCCGGCGCCGACCCGAAGGGCCGCACCGGCCAGTCGACGCCGGGCGCAACCCATCTGATCAAGGTCGCCTGCGAGACGGCACTTGGCAAGCGGCCGTTCATGCAGGTGTTCGGCACCGATTATCCGACGCCGGACGGCACCTGCATGCGCGACTACATCCACGTCAGCGACCTGGCGGCGGCGCATCGCCTGGCCTTGCAGCGGCTGCGTGCCGGGGGACAAAGCCTCGTCGCCAATTGCGGCTACAGCCATGGCTATTCGGTGCTCGAGGTCATTGACAGCGTGCGCCGCGCTTTTGGCCGTGATTTCGAGGTGAAGATGGGCGACCGTCGTCCTGGCGATGCCGCGGCGGTGGTTGCCAATTCGGATCTCGCCCGCGCCGAGCTCGGCTGGACCCCGCAACGCGACGATCTCGACCAGATCGTCGCCGACGCGCTCGCCTGGGAGCGCATCTTGACCGGCAAGAACTCCGCGCGCGGCTGAGCCGGGTTCTCCCAAGGGCTCGCAAGGCGGGCAGCGAAGCGCTATTGAAGGCCTTCGCGGCAAGGTGCGGAGGCGCCGCGCCGCGAGGAGCTCTTGGGGGATGGCATGAAAATAACGGTGCTCGGGGCCGGTGTCGTCGGTACGGCGGCCGCCTATTATCTGGCCAGCGACGGCCATGAGGTGACAGTGATCGAGCGCCATCCGGCGGCGGCACAAGGCACCAGCCAGTCCAATGCCGGCCTGGTGTCACCGGGTGACGCCACCGCCTGGGCCTCGCCGGCGGCTTTGAAGACTTTCCTGCGCGGGCTCTACAACCATGATCTCGGCATCAAGGTCAGGCTGCGCCTCGATCCCTATTTCCTCGCCTGGAGCCTGCGTTTCCTGCGCCAGTGCACGGTGGCGCGCCTGCGCGCCAACACCGACATCAAGCTCAGGCTCGCGCTCTATTCGCGTGACTGCATCAATGCGCTTTCGGAAGCGACCGGCATCCACTACGACGAACGCAAGAAGGGCATTCTCTACTTCTTCCGCTCGCAAAAGAGCCTCGATACCGGCACCGACAATTACCGTTATCTTGCCAGGCACGGCCTGCCGATCGAAATCGTCGGCCGCGACCGGCTGGTCGAGCTGGAACCAGGCCTTGCCGGCGTCAAGGACAAGATTGCCGGGGGCGTCTATTCGCCAACCGACCAGACCGGAGATTCCAAGCAGTTTGTCGACAGGCTGGCCGCCTATGCTGCCGAGAAGCTCGGCGTCAAATTCCTGTTCGGCACGACAGTCGAAGGCCTCGACATCGAGGGCGATCATGTGCGCGCGGTGATGACGTCGGCCGGCCCGGTCGCCGGCGATGCCGTGGTCATCTCGATGGGACCGGAGAGCGGCCTGCTCGGGCGCCGTTACGGCATCGACCTGCCTGTCTATCCGGTAAAGGGCTATACCGCGACGATTCCCCTGGAGGACGAAAGCAAGGGACCGACCATGGGCGGCGCCGACGAGGACCGGCTGATCGGCTATTCCAGGCTGGGCAACCGCTTGCGGATGTCCTCGACGGCTGAATTCACCGGCTTCGACCGAACTTTCAAGCCCGCCGATTTCAAGACGATCATCAGCACCGGCAAGGATCTTTTCCCGGGTGCCTTCGACGAGAAGAAGGCTGTGTTCTGGGCCGGTCTGCGGCCGATGATGCCCAACTCGGTGCCGGTCATCGGCCAGGCTCGCTACAAGAATCTCTATCTCGACACCGGCCACGGCCATGTCGGCTGGACCATGGCCTGCGGCTCGGGGAAATTCCTTGCCGACCTCGTTTCCGGCCGCAAGCCGGAGATCGACCCGCAGGGGCTGGTCTACGGGGGGTAGTGATGTCGGGACCGCAAGTCGCTATCGACCTTGGCCGCATCGAGCGCAATGCGCGCACGATCGTCGAGCGCTGCGCGCTGTCGGGCATAAAAGTGTTCGGCGTTACCAAGGGCACTTGCGGCATGCCGCAAGTGGCGCGCGCCATGTTGCGCGGCGGTGTCGCCGGCATCGCCGAATCGCGTTTCGAGAACATCCGCCGGCTGCGCGACAGCGGCATCAACGCGCCGATCATGCTGTTGCGCAGCCCGCCGATGGCGCGGGTCGAGGAGGTGGTGCGCACCGTCGACATCAGCCTGCAGTCGGAACTCGCCACCATCCGCGAAATATCGCGCATCGCCGAGCGCATGGGCCGCATCCACGACATCATGCTGATGATCGATCTCGGCGATCTGCGAGAAGGCATCTGGCCGAACGACCTGATCCCGACCGTCGAGCAGATACTGCAGTTCAAGGGCGTTCGCATTGCCGGCATCGGCACCAATCTCGGCTGTTTCGGCGCCATCATGCCGACGCCGGAAAATCTCGGCCAACTCGTCGCCCATGCCTACAAGACCGAGCGCCTGTCCGGCAGAAGCCTCGACGTGATCTCCGGCGGCGCCTCGTCGTCGCTGCCGCTGCTGCTCGAAGGCAGACTGCCGGCCGGCATCAACAATCTGCGCGTCGGCGAGGCGATCCTGCAGGGTGGTGTCGAGACCTTCCGCGACACGCCGTGGGCGGAGCTCGAACCCGATGCCTGCCGGCTGACAAGCGACATCATCGAGGTCAAGCTCAAGCCGTCACGACCGATCGGCCAATCGGGCTACGACGCCTTCGGCAATCAGCCGGTCTTCCCCGACGAAGGCGACAGGCTGCGCGCCATCGCCAATATCGGCCGTGAGGATGTGCTGGTCGAGGGACTGACGCCGATCGCCAGGGGGATAAGGGTGCTCGGCGCCTCCAGCGATCATCTGCTTTTGGATGTCGCCGATGCCGACCCGAGGCCCTCCGTCGGCGACCGCGTCGCCTTCCGCATGAGCTATGGCGCCATGCTTTTGGCGATGACCTCGGAATATGTCGAGAAGGCCCCGATGCACGACGTCGAGGATTTTTCCGGCCGCAAGATGGTGCAGATCACGGCCGGGCAGGGAGCTGCCGGCATCCTGGCCCGGGAAAGCACCGGCGCCCGGCTGGAAGCGATGAACTTCGACGTGGTGGAACTCGCCGATGTCGAGCGGCCGCCATCGGGGCTGGTCCGGCTGATTGCCGGCGTCGATCGTCGCATCGCCCACAAGGCGCTGACCGCGACGGCTCGCGCGACGCATTCTTTCGGCCTGATCTGGATCGATTCCATCGCCGCCCTGATGCCAGAGGACGAGGAGGGCATCGACCTGCCGGAATGTTCGGTCCTGGCGCGATCGCTCGGGCTCGATCACAAGGCCGGCGCGCTGCAGCCGCAGCTGTCGCCGGAAAATGTCGTCATCGTCGGCCTGCGCCACGCCGATCCGGCCGAGGCGCGGGTGCTGAAGGATTCGCGCGTGTCGGCCTTCACCATGACCGACATCGACGCCATGGGCATGCGCGACCTGATGCACGAAGCGATCCGCATCGCCACCTCAGGCACGCAAGGCTTTCATGTCAGCTATTCGCCGACCGCAACCGAATTCGCCGGCTGGGCTGCGGGCTCCGGCGGGCTGACCGTGCGCGAAACGCACCAGGCGATGGAGGCGATCGCGCTCTCCGGTGGCTTGCTGTCGATGGATGTCTCGGGCCTGACGGCGGATCTGGAGCCGCGGATCGGCACCGACGCGGTCAACTTCGTCATGTCGGCTTTCGGCAAACGGATTCTCTGATCAGCCCTGCACGTCCACTGCCGAGCGCCATGCGCTGACATAGTCGACCCAGGCCGGGTCTACAGGCGGTTCTATTCTTTCGCCCTTGCCGTGCGTCGCCGGCTGATCGGATGCCAGCAGCGCCGCGCCGATGCTGGTGCCGGTGGCGGCCTCGGACCCAACCACGGCGCGCGCCGTGGCTGCCGCCAGCATGCCGACAAAGAGCCGGTTGCGGGCAAAGGGGCCTTCGACCGTGGTCGGGCCGTCCGCGCCGATCAGTTCGAGGCAGGTTGCCGTCATCAATGCCAGGTAGAACGAGATGGCGGCAAAGCGCTGGCCGCTGTTCAGGCCGTCGGCGTTGACCCATGCCGCGGCATGGTGCGGGAATGGCCCCGAGCCTTGCTGGGTCGACGGCAGCAGCAGCATTTTTCGCGCCAGCACGGCGCCGACATCATTCTCGGTCCACTGCTCCGGCTGATCCTTTGTCAGCCCGGAAAACTCGCGGCCGCCCATGAAGCGCGCCGAGGGAACGGGATCGCCGATTGCGTTGACATTGACCAGCGTGTCGCGCGCGGCATCCAGCGCAATCTGTTTGCCGCCGACCGCCATCGACACCACCCAGGTGCCGGTCGAGACGACGGAGAAAGGCGGTTTGTCGGAGAGAAGATGCGGCAGAAGCGAGGCGTTGGAATCATGCAGGCCGCAGAACACCGGCGTTTGCGGATCGAGTCCGGTTCGCATCGCAACGATGGGCAGGATCGGGCCGAGGCGGTCGCTGGCCGGCCGCACCGGCGCCATCAGCCCGCGCCATTCCAGCCTGTCGACCAACGATGAGAAATCCGCCGTCCACGGGTTCCACAGGTCGGTGTGGCAGCCGAGCGAGGTGACCTCGTTGGCGGCGATGCCGGTCAGGCGCAACGCCCAGTATTGTGGGTACATCAGCATCGCGGCGGCCCTGGCGAATTCCGCCGGGAAGCTCTTCTGCTGCCAGAAGAATTGAGCACCAAGATTGAGGCCGAGCGGCAGGCGCGGCGTGCCGGTCTCGGAGAAGGGCGGGCGGATCGCGTCATAACCCTCGGCCAGCCCGTCGGGGCCGTCGAACTCATAGTCGAGCACCGGTAGCACCAGTTCACCCGCCGCGTCGACCAGCACGCCGGTCGCGCCATGGGTGCTGATCGAAATGGCGTCGATGCGCTGTTCGCGATTGAGACCGGCAAGGCTTTCGAGGATGAATGCCCACAGGGCCTCGACATCGTGGTGCGGGTAAGGCGCCTGTCGCACCGGCGCATTGGACATGCGGCGCAGCGCCACCTCGCTCAACGTAGCGAGGTCGACCAGCGCCACCTTGGCGTTGGTCTTGCCGATGTCGATAACGGCGATGTGGCGCATCGCACTCATGCCATGTGGAACACGGTTTCCAACGGCACGGCCACCGGCTCGTTGTCCTGCCTGGTTTCCATGATGTCGGCCATTTCAGCCCACCAGCGCTGCATCACCGGATATCCGGGCAATTCGTCCATGCCGTGGTCGTCACGCCGCCACAGAACACCGAACAGGATATTGGTCTCCTCGTCGAGATGGATGGAATAATCGGAGACGCCGGCCTGCTTCAGCAGTGACACCAGCGACGGCCAGATCTCATCGTGACGCTGCTTGTACTCGGCCTTCATGCCGGGCTTCAGCTTCATCTTGAATGCATATTTCTCGGCCATCAACGCCCTCCGCGGAGTCGCCGCCAGACGATCGGCAGGGCAATGACGATAATCAGCAGCAGGCCAATGAAGATCGACATGACGATGCCGGGCACGTTGAGCAGGCCAAGCCCGAAGGTCACCAGCCCCATGATGAAGGCCGCGAGCACGACCCCAACAATGCTGCCGGCGCCACCGAGGATACTGACGCCGCCGAGCACCACCATGGTGATGACTTCCAGCTCGTAGCCCTGCGCGATCGATGGCCGCGTCGAACCGAGCCGCGAGGTGATCAGCACCGAGGCGATGCCCGACATCAGCCCGGTCAGGCAAAACAGGAGGAACTTGGTGCGGCCGACGCGCACGCCGGAAAACTGCGCAGCTATCGGATTGTTGCCGATGGCGAAGACGCGTCGGCCAAAACTCGTACGGTGCAGCAGGAACCAGTAGACGACGGCCGCGATCAGGAAGAGCACCAGTTCGAACGACACCACCCACCAGACATAGCCCTGGCCGAAGAAGGCGAAGCTTGCGGGATAACCCTTGTAGGCCTGGTCGCCGAGGATGATGAAGGCGATGCCGCGAAACAGGCTCATCGTGCCGATGGTGACGACGATCGAGGGCAGACCGAGCCTTGTCACCAGCAGACCGTTGAAGGCGCCGCAGCCGAGCCCGACGACGATGCCGATCGCTACCAGCACCGGCATGCCGGCGCCGGCCTGCACCGCCATGCCCATCATCGTCGACGCCAGCGCAATGATGGCGGCCACCGACAGATCGATCTCGCCCGAGATGATCAGCAGCGCCATGGCGAAGGCGATCAGGCCTTTCTCGGTGAAATTGAAGGTCAGATCGGACAGCGAATACGGGTCGAGGAAATAGGGCGAGGCGAAGCTGTTGATGGCGAAGATGGCGACGGCCACCACGACCAGCAGCGCTTCCCAGGAAAAGATCGCCGAACGAAGCGGCTTGTCGAGCCGGTCGGGAATGTGGCGCGGAGCAGGGATGTCGGTCACGCCTCCACCTTTCTGAGGATGATGCGGCCTTGCTGGCGTTCGCCGCGCGCGTTGAGCACGACGGCCAGGATGATGGCGCTGCCAGAAATCGCCATCTGCCAGAAGGGCGAGATGTTGATGACCGGCAGCGCGTTGGAGATGATGCCCAGGAACAGTGCGCCGAGCACCGCGCCGCCGACCGAGCCGATGCCGCCGGCGATCGAGATGCCGCCGATGACGCAGGCGGCGATGATGTTGAGCTCATAGCCATTGGCGACCTCGACCGACGCGATCACATAGCGCGAGATCCAGAGATAGCCTGACAGGCCGCCGATCATGCCGGAGATGCAGAAGACGATGAACTTGGTGCGGCCGACATCGATGCCGGCATAGACGGAAGCCGTCGGGTTTACGCCGATGGCATAGATCGAGCGGCCGAGCGCGGTGCGCGTCATCAGGACGAAGAACAGCGCAATGACCAGGATGGCGATCCACGACAGCACCGGAATGCCGAGGAAGGCGGCGCGCTGAAAGCCGATGAAGTCCGGGCTCATTTTGTCGGCATTGACCCAGGCGCCACCGGACAGGACGAAGGTCGCGCCACGATAGATGGTCAGCGTGCCCAATGTCACCACGATCGAGGGAATGTTCAGCCGCCAGACCAGCAGGCCGTTGATGGCGCCGAGCACCAGACCGACGGCCAGCGCAATGACGATCAGCAGCGGGATCGGGATCGCCGGATGTGCTGCGTTCAGCATCGCCACCACCATGCCGGTGAAGCAGAGATTGGACGCCATCGACAGATCGATCGACCGGGTCAGGATGACCACCATCTGGCCGAGCGCCAGGATCATCAGGATCGAGGTGTCGTTGAACACCTGACGCAGATTGCCGGGGTCGGCAAAGGCCGGGAAGCGCGTCGAAATCAGCCCGATCAGCACGACGATGGCCGCCAACAGCCAGATTTCACGGTATTTCAGGAAAGCCTTCATGCCGCGATCCCCGCTGCCGTCCGAACCAGCGTCTCGGCGTCCAACCCCTTGTTGTCGTAGACCGCCGCGACGAGCCCCTCGCGCATGACCACGACGCGGTCGGACATGCCGAGGATTTCGGGCAGCTCGGAGGACACCATGATCACCGACAGGCCTTGCGCCACCAACTCGGCCATGAAGCCGTGCACGGCGGCCTTCGAGCCGATGTCGATGCCCTTGGTCGGCTCGTCCAGGATGATCACCTTGGGCGACGTCGCCAGCCATTTGGCGATGACGATCTTCTGCTGGTTGCCGCCCGACAGCGTGCCGACGTCCTGGCTGAGCGAGGAGGCCCTGAGGTCGAGCCGCTCGGTGTAGGAGCGGGCCAGATCGAACTCCTCCGACAGCCGCAGCAGGCCGGACTTCGATGTGCGCTTGAGTGAAGGCAGCGAGACGTTCTGGAAGATCGGCAGGCCGATCACCACGCCTTGCTTGCCGCGTTCTTCGGGCACGTAGACGATCCCGGCATCGATCGAATCCGCCGCCGATTTCGGCGCGAGCGTCTTGCCTTCCAGCGTGATCGTGCCGGCTGATGTGCGGGTGATGCCCGATATCGCCTGCATCACCTCGCTGCGGCCGGCGCCGACCAGGCCGTAGAAGCCGAGGATCTCGCCCTTGTGCAGTTCGAAGCCGATGTCGTTGAATTCGGTCGGATGCGACAGGCCGGAAACGGAGAGCACCGGCGCGCCTATCTCGGCCTTGCGCTGCGGGAAGATGTGATCGACCGCGCGGCCGACCATCAGGCGCACGATCTGGCTCTGGCCGGCATCCTTGATCAGGCCTTCGCCGACCATCTCGCCATCGCGGAACACCGTGTAGCGGTCGGCGATACGGTAGATCTCGTCGAACTTGTGGCTGATGAACAGGATTGCCTTGCCGTCGCTCTTGAGGAACTCGATCAGCAAAAAGAGCTCCTCGATCTCCTTCATCGAAAGTGCGGCGGTCGGCTCGTCCATGATGACGATCTGCGCGTCGATCGACATGGCGCGCGCAACGGCGACCAGATGCTTGTTGGCGATGCCGAGGTCCTTCAGGCGCGCATCGGCGTCGATGTGGCCGGCATGCATGGTGTCAAGCACTTCGCGCGCGTTCTTGCGCATCGTGCGCCAGTCGATGGTGCGCAATCGCGTGCGCGGCGCATGGCCGAGAAAGATGTTTTCTGCGACCGACAAATCGTCGAACAGCACGGTTTCCTGGTGGATGGCGGTGACGCCGTGCCCGAAGGCGGCATGCGCGCTCGGCAGGGTGACGGCCTGGCCGTCGATGCTGATCGTACCCCCGTCGGGCTGGTAGATGCCGGTCATGATCTTGACCAGCGTCGACTTGCCGGCGCCGTTTTCGCCGATCAGCGCCGTCACCTGCCCGGGGTAGAGCGACAGGCTGACATTGTGCAGCGCGCGCACGCCGGGAAAGCTCTTGGAGATGCCGGACAGCGTCAGGCGTGGAGCCGAGGCCGGAGGCCGCTCCTTCACCGCGCCGTGTTGGGCTGTCGTGTCCATAATCGTATCAAGCCCTGAAACAAGGTTCGTTTAAAGTCGCGGCGGGACGTGAGCCCCGCCGCGTCAGCTCGAGAGGACTCCAGATCAATAGATCTTGGAGAACTTTTCGATGTTCGACTTGTCGAACTGGAAGGGCGGAGCCATCGCAGCCGAGTTGGTGTCGTCGAGCGTGACCTTGCCGACGCGGCCGATCGACAGCGTGGCGCCGGGCTTCGCCTCTTCCTTCTTCACCGCCAGATCATGGGCGAGGTAGACGGCCGAGTAGCCGAGGTCGATCGGGTTCCACAGGGCAACCGCCTGACTGGAACCGTTGTCGATGAACTTCTTGAACTCGGACGGCAGCGCGAGGCCGGTGACATTGACCTTGCCGATCAGGTTCTCGTCGGTGACGACCTGGGCGGCGGCGACGACGCCGACGGTGGTCGGCGCGATGATCGCCTTGAGGTTCGGATAGGACTTCAACAGGCCCTTGGCTTCGTCGGTGCTCTTGGCCGAATCGTCATCGCCATAGACGGTGGCGACGAGTTTGATCTTGGGGAACTTCTCCGGCAGGATTTTCTTGGCCGCGTCGATCCAGGCGTTCTGGTTGGTGGCGGTCGAGGAGGCCGACAGGATGGCGACCTCGCCGCCTTCCGGCAGGTGGTCGGCGGCAAGCTTGATGATGGTCTCACCGATCAGGCCGGTATCGGACGGGTTGAGGTGAAGCTGGCGGCCTTCCTTGGCGACGCCCGAATCCCACGAGATGACGGTGATGCCGCGTTCCATGGCCTTCTTCAGCACCGGCACCAAGGCGTCGGCGTCATTGGCCGAAATGGCGATGGCGTTGACCTTCTGCGCGATCAGCGAATTGACCACTTCGATCTGCGCTTCGGCGGTCGCCTTGGTCGGGCCGGTGTAGATGATGTCGACATCGCCGAGTTCCTTGGCCGCCTCTTCGGCGCCCTTGTTGGCGGCATCGAAGAAGCCGTTGCCGAGCGATTTCACCACCAGTGCGATCTTGACGTTTTCGGCATAGGCGGCATTCACGAACATGGCGGCTGAGAATGCAGCCGTCACCATCAATTTCTTCAAGAAGCTCATCGAATTTCCTCCCTTGAGCGTTGCATTCCATCGTCGCTGCGAGCGCGAGTTGGCCTCAGGCCTGCAGTGAAGATTCTTCCTTGTTGGTCGCGGATGTGCGGGCGACGATCAGCGTCACCCCCGCGGTCTCCAGCATCTTGGCTTCGCGATCCTCGATGCCGTCATCGGTGATGACGGTGGCGATGCGCGACAGGCCGCACAGGATCAGGCTGGAGCGTTTGCGGAATTTCGAGGAATCGACCAGCACCACCAACTCGTCGGCTTGGTCGATCAGTTTCTGCTCCGCCTGGATCAAAAGCGGATCGCCCTCCATCAGGCCGAGCGGCCCCAGACCCTGCGCGCCCATGAACATGCGGCGCGCATAGAAATTGCGCGTCACGTCATTGTCGAAGGGCGACAGGATGATGTTCTGCTCGCGATAAATGGTGCCGCCCGACAGCATCACCGTGTTCTTGGAGTGCTTGAGCAGGTGCTCGGCGATCGGGAACGAATTGGTGAAGATCGGCATGCGGCGGCCGGTCAGGAAATGCACCATCTGAAAGGTGGTGGTGCCGCCATTGATGATGATCGGTTCGCCGTCCTTGCACAGTTCCACGGCTTCGCGTGCAATCGCCCGCTTCTGCGAGGCGTTGATCGTTTCGTTGACGGAAAAGGGCCGGCCGGCCAGCCCGATGAACTGCGGCGGCGAGATTGCCTCGGCGCCGCCGCGCACACGGCGCAGCCGCTTCTGGACGTGGAGGGCCGCGATATCGCGCCGGATCGTCGCCTCGGACGACTCCGTCAGGTCGACCATCTCCTGCACCGTCACCACAGGCTTTTCCTGGACAGCGGACAGAATGATCCTGTGGCGCTCTTTTTCGTGCATGGTTCCTCCCTGCCTGAGCATCTAGGCACCCAAAACGCGCAGTGTCAATCATTTCCGATCATATAATTTCATTGTGCAGTGCAATATGATCGATATTGATCGTTTGTGATTGACAAGCCGGCTGCTTCCGTGGAAATTCGGGGCCAAATGGCCGCGCCTTTTGCGTGCCTTCGGGAGGATTTCTTATGCTCGACAAGCGCACCGGCGCGCGCCTCGCCAATCTGTGGGACGAGGCCAAGGCTCACGCTATGAGCGGGCCGGAACTTCTGGTCTACCGCTCGAACACACTTGGTTCCGACAAGCGCGTCACCAACTATGGCGGCGGCAACACGTCGTCGAAGATCTGGGAGAGAGACCCGCTCACCGGCGAGGATGTCGAAGTGCTGTGGGTCAAGGGATCGGGCGGCGACAGCGCCTCGATCAAGCTGGACGGCTTTGCTACGCTCTACATGGACAAGCTGCGCGCGCTCAAAGGTCTCTATCGCGGCGTCGAGCACGAAGATGAAATGGTCGGCTTCCTGCCGCACTGCACCTTCAACCTCAATCCACGCGCGGCCTCTATCGACACGCCGTTGCACGCCTACGTGCCGAAGCCTTTTGTCGACCACATGCATCCCGATGCCATCATCGCCATTGCCGCCGCGAAGGATTCGAAGGCGCTGACCAAAGAAATCTTCGGCGACGCCATCGGCTGGTTGCCGTGGAAGCGTCCCGGGTTCGAGCTTGGCCTGTGGCTGGAGAAATTCTGCCTCGAACACCCCGATGCCAAGGGTGTCATCCTGGAAAGCCACGGCCTGTTCACCTGGGGCGACACCCCCAGGGAATGCTACGAGACGACGATCTCGGTGATCAACCAGGCGATCGAATGGTTCGAGCGCCGCTCCGAAGGTGTCGCTATCTTCGGCGGTGAAGTGGTCAAGGCACTCGACGCCACCGAGCGCCGTGCCATCGCGGCCAAACTGATGCCGAGGATTCGGGGCCTGATCTCGGAGAAGAGCCACAAAACAGGCCATTTCGACGATTCCGCCGCCGTGCTCGAATTCGTCAATTCCAGGGATCTGCGCCCGCTGGCGGCACTCGGCACCTCGTGCCCCGACCATTTCCTGCGCACCAAGATCCGCCCGCTGGTCATCGAATTCGATCCGGCCAAGCCCGATGTCGATGCGGTGATTGCGCGGCTTGCCGACGACATCGCAGCCTATCGCGTCGGCTACCAGGCCTACTACGACAGCTGCAAGCATCCGGACTCGCCCGCCATCCGCGATCCCAATGCCGTCGTCTACCTGATGCCCGGCGTCGGCATGTTCACCTTCGCCGGCGACAAGGCGACGGCGCGCATTTCGGGAGAATTCTATGTCAACGCCATCAACGTCATGCGCGGCGCCTCCACCGTCTCGTCCTATGTCGGGCTGCCTGCACAGGAAGCCTTCGACATCGAGTACTGGCTGCTCGAGGATCTGAAGCTGCAGCGCATGCCGAAGCCGAAGTCGCTTGCCGGCCAGATCGCCCTGGTCACGGGTGGCGCCGGCGGCATCGGCCGCGCCACGGCCAACCGGCTGCTGCGCGAAGGCGCCTGCGTGGTGCTGGCCGACATCGACGAGACAGCGCTGGCCAGCGCCAATGACGAACTGGCCAAGGTCTATGGCAAGGATTTCGTCCGCCCGGTGCTGATCAACGTCACCTCGGAGGACCAGGTTATCTCCGGCTTTGCCGAGACAGCGGTCGAGTTCGGCGGCATCGACATTCTGGTGTCGAATGCTGGCCTCGCCTCCTCGGCGCCGATCGAGGAGACGACGCTGGCGCTGTGGAACAAGAACATGGACATCCTGTCGACCGGCTATTTCCTGGTCTCGCGGGAAGCGTTCCGGCTGTTCCGCGCGCAGATGATTGGTGGCAACGTCGTCTTCGTCGCCTCCAAGAACGGCCTTGCCGCATCACCCAACGCCGCCGCCTATTGCACCGCCAAGGCCGCCGAGATCCATCTCGCCCGCTGCTTGGCGCTTGAGGGCGCGGAGGCGCAGATCAGGGTCAATGTCGTCAACCCGGACGCGGTGCTGCGCGGCTCGAAGATCTGGACCGGCGAGTGGAAGGAACAGCGCGCCGCCGCCTACAAGATGTCGACCGACGATCTGGAGGAGCACTATCGCTCGCGTTCGATGCTGAAGCGCTCGGTCTTCCCGGAAGACATCGCCGAAGCGATCTATTTCCTGGCGTCCGACATGTCGGCCAAGTCGACCGGCAACATCATCAATGTCGACGCGGGCAACGCCCAGAGCTTTACGCGCTAGCCGCTTCGCCCTTCTCCCCATCACTATACGGGGAGAAGGTGTCGGCAGGCGGATGAGGGGCAGCGCTGCCCGCATATATTTTGGGAGGAACCAGCACTTGTCCGAATCCATCATCTCCGCCGACCTCGTCGACAAGGACAACGCCGCGCGCAAGCCCAACCTCGAGCGCGACTACGCCTCGCTCGGCGAGCGGCTCGACCGTCGCGGCATCGCCATCGACGCTATCAGAGACAAGGTCGAGAAATTCGCGGTGGCGATCCCGTCCTGGGGTGTCGGCACCGGCGGCACGCGCTTTGCCCGCTTTCCCGGCGCCGGCGAGCCGCGCGATATCTTCGACAAGATCGAGGACTGCGCCGTCATCCAGCAATTGACGCAAGCGACGCCGACCGTCTCCCTGCACATTCCGTGGGACAAGGCCGACCCGAACCGGCTGAAGCAGGCGGCTTCGCGCTTTGGCCTCGGCTTCGACGCCATGAACTCCAACACTTTTTCCGACGCGAAGGACCAGGCGCTTTCCTACAAATTCGGCTCGCTGTCGCATGCCGATGCCGGCACGCGCCGGCAAGCGGTCGAGCACAATCTCGAATGTATCGAGATCGGCAAGACGCTCGGCTCCAAGGCCCTGACGGTGTGGATCGGCGACGGTTCGAACTTCCCGGGCCAGGTCAATTTCGCCAAGGCGTTCGAGCGCTATCTCGACGCCATGAAAGAGGTTTACGCCGGACTGCCCGCCGGCTGGAAGCTGTTCAGCGAGCACAAGATGTACGAGCCGGCCTTCTATTCCACCGTCGTGCAGGACTGGGGCACCAACTACATGATCGCCAGGGAATTGGGCGACAAGGCGTTCTGTCTCGTCGACCTCGGCCACCATGCCCCCAACGTCAACATCGAGATGATCGTCTCGCGGCTGATCCAATTCAAGAAGCTCGGCGGCTTCCATTTCAACGATTCGAAGTATGGCGACGATGATCTCGATGCCGGTTCGATCGACCCCTACCGGCTGTTCCTCGTCTTCAACGAACTGGTCGATGCCGAACTGTCCGGCACCGAGGGTTTCGATCCGGCGCACATGCTCGACCAGAGTCACAACGTCACCGATCCGATCGAAA
Source organism: Mesorhizobium sp. M7A.F.Ca.CA.004.12.1.1 (assembly GCF_003997835.1). Lineage (NCBI taxonomy): Bacteria > Pseudomonadati > Pseudomonadota > Alphaproteobacteria > Hyphomicrobiales > Phyllobacteriaceae > Mesorhizobium > Mesorhizobium sp. M7A.F.Ca.CA.004.12.1.1. The sequence continues at coordinate 173 of NZ_RZRK01000003.1, read as the reverse complement.
GCCTGATGCTGTCGGCGGTCGAGGTGCAGCGCGCCTATGCGCAGGCGCTGCTCGTCGATCGCAAGGCGCTGGAAGGTTTTCAGGACAGTAATGATGCGCTGATGGCGACGCAGACGCTGAAAGCCGCCTACCGCACCGATGTCGAGCCGATCCTCGCCATGGCGCGGCTGAAG
>NZ_RZRK01000039.1:0-15876 GCF_003997835.1 Mesorhizobium sp. M7A.F.Ca.CA.004.12.1.1 | reverse complement strand
GCACACCAGGCTCGATGAGGTGTTGCCGCCCTATACAAATTGCGATGGGTGAGCGCACCGATCACGCTTGTCGCACACTTGAATCATGCATTCCGACTGCTTTCATATGTGCCCACAATTCGGTGGCGGCGCGAGGCCGAAAGTACGGAAAGCTTACAGGTCCCCAGGCAAACGGGATGCTGCAGTAGACAATGAGGTTCACGGATACCCCGGCGAACATCGCATGGTAGCGGTCGAAATGGTCGGCAGGAGAGCGGCAAAAACGGTTGTCGGCGGCGGCATCGCGGGAACGAAAAGAAGAGAAGGTGAACTTTCGTGTGCGATTTTTGCACACGGGCTCCAGTAACTATCTGATATTACTTATCTATCTGCCCCATCCAGGGGCTATGGCTATCCTAAACCTTTGATAATGTTGCATCTTCATAGCTTCAATAAAGTTTGGGCACGCGTCGCGTGAACGCTATCGCCTGCCATGACAGCCCCCGCCGCAAATCGGCCGAATGCCCTGGCCGGCGCGACGGCGTGCGGCGCCGAATACCTCAATCGCAGGGTAGCTTATAGGTCGACCTGGCCGGAAATGCCAACGCGTTATCTGCTTTCGATGCCTGGGCGGAGGACGGAAGCCTCCAGCTTCGTATGCCGGTGTCTACGCCAATGATGTGGCTAGGAGCCGGGGAGGCCAGCCCTCGACAGCATCTCAAGGAACCGGGAATGGTGATGATCCTTCACATAGCGCGGCACAAAGCCAGGGCAGACATTGCTCAGATTGAGATGCGGAAGTTGTGACAGGCAATGGTGGATGGCCCGGGACGCTTCTTCGTTGTTCCCGGTGGCCGACGCGGTCGCGGCCCAATAAAGGGCGCCGCGAACGAAGCCCGGCTTTGTCCTGACCACTTTGCGGGCGGCTTCGAGCGCCCGCTGGTTGTCTCCGCCAGCGAAGAGCGCCACAACCAGGCCGTGGTGGCGCCAGAAGTCGATGACATCGTGCGTTCCGAGCCGGATTGCTTCGTTGGCCTCACGCACCGCTTCGTCGACCTGTCCGCGCAATGCAAAGAGCATCGAAATATCGCCGTGGCCAGTCGGGTAGCTCGGGTTGAGGCTGATCGCGTGGCGGCATTCGGCGATCGCCTCGTCGATACGACCGCAACTTTCGAGAGCGAACGACAAGATACATCGAGCAATTTCATCGTCCGGTACCGCCCGCACCGCCGCTTCCGCAAGCTCGACCGCACGCTCGATCACCCCTCGCTCCCGAGGCAGTGCACCAAACGCCACGCCCATGGATATTACGATCGAGAGCGTCCGCTTTGCACGGGCGTTGTCGGGACCTATCGAGAAGGCCTTCTCGGCAAGCTCTATCCCGACCAAAAGTGAGTCCCGAGTCATCTCAAAATATTTCATGAGAGCTTCGTTGACCAGCCTGCGCACTTCAGGGGTACCCGGCGGGCTTTTGTCTCGAACCTTCCAGTTGGTCAGTTGAAGTTCGAGGATCACGGCAAGAACAACAGACTGTGCGATCCTGTCCTGGAATTCGAGCGCGTTCTCGGAGTGGCCGTCGAACTTCTGGGCCCAGACGTGGTGGCCGCCGGCGGCATCGACGAGCTGGACATTCACCCTCAACCCATTGCCGGATCTCTGGACACTGCCGCTGAGCATATATCGCGCCCGGAGTATCCCTGGCGTCTTGGCTTCTTCGCCCGGGCCGCTCTTCTCGGGCGGAAGCGCGGCGAGCACGACATAGTCGGCCACTTCGGAAAGGGCCGTCGTGATGTCCTGGACAAGTCCCTTGGCGAAAAAGTCATCGCCTTGCTTTCCAGTCAGATTGACGAAGTCGGCAACGCTGATGGACGGACGCCCAAGGCGCTGGCTGGCCGGAACACCACTTGTCGACTGCACATTTGAAGCGTCATCGGCGGCAAGCAACAGAGATTGCCAAAGCGCCCGCGTTTCAGGGCCGGCTTCGACGCCGAACTCCTTCTTCAGCATGCTTCTGCAGGCTTCGTATGTCCTGATTGCCCTGTCGCGTTGCCCGCATGCGAGCAGCAATTCCATCTTGAGCCGATAGGATTCTTCCCGTGTCGGTTCCATGGTCACAATACGATCGGCCAGGATCAGCCCGGCATCGGCGTCGACGAGACGGGCCAGTTTTTCGAAGGACTCAAGCGCGCGGCCGAGCAGCCTGTCGCGTTCCGATGTGATCCAGTCATCGAACGCATTGCTTCCCAGATAAAGCCCGTCGAGGAAGGGCCCGGTGTAGTTCGCCAAGGCCTTCGCGAGGTCCTGAGCGGAACGGGCCGAGAGACCCGTTTCGAACTTCTCCACGTCGACTTGAAAGGCCTCTGGCCTCAGGGCGATCAGCTCACCGCTGGAATGGATGAGATCCACCCCTTCTCGCGCCAGATCCTGGCGCAGGACACTGAGGGCTTGCCGAAGGCTGTTGCGCGAATGTTCGCCGTCGCTGTCGCCCCATAGGAGGTCAGCCAGCCTCTCCCGCGTCGCCGCCATGCCCGGACACCGGGCCAGATAGGCGATGATTGCCGGCCCTCGTTTCCCGGTCAGCCGAAGCGGACCGGTCGTTTCATTTTCAATCCGGAAACCGCCGAAGAGTGAGATTCTATTTGCAGCGCCCCTATCCTCACTTTGCATTTGCTATCCCAGCCTGACGAAATCCTAACTCAAAACTAACGCTTCGCAACAGTCGGCCTTCGCGCTCAAGCGCTGCCGTAACGGCAGGCTGTTTAGGCTTTGCTAAATTAAAGTGACCAAGTCAACGAAAGGCTTGGTTCGAGGGGGACGCGTGTCCAGGACAAGAGCCAATTTGCTGCTGCTATTCGCAGCCGCTTTGTGGGGCTTCGGCAATGTCTCGCAAAAGATGGTGCTTGTGCATCTCGACGCGCTGAGTGCGGTGGGTCTGCGCTGCCTGATCGGCGGCCTGCTTGTGTTGCCCTTTGTCTTGATGGAGAGGCGGCTTCCGCTCGGGCCGGACTATTTTTCCAGCTTGGCCAAGGTGTGCGCGCTGTTTGCCATCTCCATCACGCTCCAGCAGCTTTGCTATCTCGGCGCCTCCGTCACCAATGCGAGCTTCCTGGTCAGCACGGCAACGGTAATGACACCGCTGGCCGCCTGGTTTCTCGTAGGCGAACGTCCGACAGCGAGTCTCACGGTCGCCGCCGGGCTGACCGTTGTTGGAGCCCTGCTGTTGTCGGATGGGATTGCCGGGTTCAGCAGTGGCGATCTCACCGCTGTCCTCTCGGCTGCCTGCTATGCGCTCTGGGCAGTCGAGCTGGGCCGGCACATGCAGGTGCATGCGCGGCCGTTCACCGCAGCCGCGACACAGTTCTTCGGCGCCGCAGCCTTCGCCCTGCCGCTCGGCGCAATGCAAGGCAATCTGTCGTTGGCCGCCGCATTCGCAGCCGGCCCGGAACTGGCGATCCTCGGCGTGTTCTCCACTGCGATTGCTTTCGGCATACAGACGGTTGCCCTCCGCTTTACGCCGGCCAGCCACGCCGCCGTGATCGTCAGCGCAGAAAGCGTTTTCGGGGCGCTGGGCGCGGCGATCTTTCTCGGCGAGCGGAGCTCGTCCGCGAGCGCATTGGGTGCCGCCATCATTCTGGGTGCGATCCTGTCCGTGGCACTGTCGAACCGAGCGCCGCAGGCACGCACGTCCTTGCGAACCGCTTCGGTTCAATCCTTCGACGGGGCCCCTGCCTTTGCAGCTGCCGCCGCAAATTGGGCAGGCGATCGTCACCCCAACAATTCAGGTCCAGTGGAGGAATGTGATGACCCTTGCCGGTGATGCGAAACCTATTCCGGCCCCGGCTGCCGCCCGACACGGGGCCAGTGGCGTCGATCAGCCAGGCGGCGGTGGCCTTGCCGATGGCGGCAGGACTTGTCGTGGGGGCGCAGTGATGGACGCGCGGACGATCCTTCTTCCTATCGCACATTTGGTATCGGCGCTTCGCGCCCGCATGAAGGGACCGGGCGGCTATTACAACAGCGGTAACGCGCTCGGCCTCATTGTCGGTCTCGCCATCCAGATTGCCACCGCGCCGGTCGGCTTGCATGAGGGAAGCAGCGTCACCATGGCGGTGATCGAATATTTCGCTGGCAGCCATGGCACTGTTGCGCTGACCTTGACCACCCTGGTCTTCTTCTGGGGCGGCGAGGCCTATCACCGGGCCTGGGCAAGGCCGGATGCTCCCGATCCTGCCCTCAACCGTCTGGGCGACTTCCTGTCGGGCCTGGGGGCGATCGGGCTCGGCATTGCCCTGTTGCTGCTCGGCGATCCATTGCTTGCGGCGACCTCCGGCCTGCTGCATGCGCTCGGCAAATTCGGCAGCACCTTCCACAGGCCCGGCACGCCAATTCCGATGTGGCCGGCCGCTTGGCCCGATCCGTTCCGCAGTGCGGTGCTCGCCAGCCGGTTGCCTGCAATGCTGGCGACGACAGTGGCCCTCGGCCGTGCTTTGCCTGAGGTCTGGTCGGGCGGCTCCTTCGCGGCCCTCGCCATGCCACTGACCTTGCTCGGCTGTTATCTCTTGTGGACCAAGGCCGATCTGCTGCTGTTCGGCGTGGGTACCAAGGCGATCCGCCAGATTTCCACATGTTGAGCCCGCTTTTTGAAACGACCGGATGTCGAGATGGAGAATGACATGTTTGGCAGTGTATATCATCAGGACGCCGGCCCCCTATCCTTTCGCGAACGGGTGCGGGCGACAGGTTGGGGCATTCTGACGTCGGCCGGTTCAATCTCGAGAGTGACAGGGATACTTGCAGTTTCGATGTTTTGGGCGATCTCTGCCCATGCCGCGAACGTTGACGTCGCTATCGTGTTCGCGGTCGATTTCTCGTCGTCGATCGATCCGAAGATCGCCGATATGCAACGCGAGGGACATGCCGCGGCACTCACCTCGCCAGAGATCATCGCCGCCATCAGCCGGAATTATGTCGGCTGCATCGGCGTTGCCTATTTTGAATGGTCGAGCCCCGGACACGCACGCGTCGTGCTGCCGTGGACAAGCATCTGCGGACTGGAAGATGCCAAAGCGGCGGCTGCGGTGATCAGCAGGAAAGGCGATACCGGCTTCATCCGCAGAGGGCGAGGCGGAACATCCGTTTCCTCGGCTATCGACATCGGCAGTCTCCTGCTCGACCAGTTTCCGGGAAAGGCGGCCAAGAAAGTCATCGATATCTCCTCCAATGGCGAGAACAACGACGGGCTTCCCGTCCAGCCGAGCAGGTCGAACGCCATAGCCAAGGGATATACGATCAATGCCATCGCCATCCCGACGGAGGATGAGAATCCCGACGAACCTCTGGCATCCTATTTTGCCAGATCGGTCATTGGCGGTTCCCAGGCCTTCGTCATGACGCCGAAGGGGCCAGACGACTACACGATGGCGCTTCGCCGCAAGCTCGTGACTGAAGTAAGCATGAACGACGAGCGTCCGCTGTGAAAGTGTGCCACGCAAGACGAACTTTCGACCCGCCAGACCGAGCGCATTGCACAACAAGACCCGCCCCGCTGCAGCGCGAGACCTTGTAGGTCCGTCAGGACAACAGCCTATCGCCGCAACGCGTGCACCCTTGCCTCGCCTTCGCCGGGCACCGGCAACGCCATGTCGTCATCGAGAAGGCGCGTGATGCGGGCAAAGCCGGTGAACGCTTTCCTTGCTTCCTCGGCCGACATCTGGCCCGACAAGGCGGCCGAGCAACAATTCAGCGCGCACTGATAAACCGGACCGCGCCGTCCCGTCGGCCACTTCCGCAAGAACATCATGGCTTCGGCAACACTATCGATTTCTTCCGCAGGGTGTCCCTGCCCGCGCGAAATCCGCACGGGCGAAAAGAAATGCAATTGATCCATCGTTTCCTCCCGGTCGACCGCAATGCGCTCGATCGAACCCCACCAAACGCGCCAACAGCCGGTTGGTTCCAGATAAAGAATGGAGTCTTTTAGAAATCTGTCAGGCGAAGGCGATCACCCGTGCGGTGGTGAGTGTCGCCTACATTGTCGGGAAGTGGCAGGCGACTTTGCGACCGGGTCGGTATTCCCGTAACTGTGGCCGCTCCGAACGGCAGCGCTCCGCCGCGATTGGGCATCGGGGATGGAAACGGCAGCCCGTTGGAGGGTTCAGAGGGCTCGGTACGTCGCCGGTGAGGATGATGCGCTTGCGCGTCCCACCCGGCGTCGTCTCCACGACGGGAACCGCCGAAATCAGCGCCTGGCTATAGGGATGGGCCGGTGCTGCAAACACGTCTTCCGCCGGCCCTTCTTCGACGATCGAGCCGAGATACATGACCGCTATGCGGGTCGACACCTGGCGCACCACCGACAGGTCGTGGGCGATGAAGATGTACGTGAGATTGAGCTTCTCCTGCAGATCGGCAAGCAGGTTGACGATTTGTGCCTGCACCGACACGTCGAGCGCGGAGACGGGTTCGTCCAGGACCACGAGGTCCGGGTTCAGGGCAATAGCCCGCGCGATGCCGACGCGCTGGCGTTGTCCGCCGGAAAATTCGTGCGGAAACCGCATGACGTGATCCGGCAGCAAGCCGACAAGGTCGAACAGTTCCGCCACGCGTTTGGTGATCTCGCTCGACGAGAGCCTGCCATGGATGCGCAGCGGCTCGGCCACCAGGTCGCCGACGCGCCGGCGCGGATTGAGCGACGCCGACGGGTCCTGGAAAACCATTTGCAGGCGGCGCCGCAGCGGCCTGAGTTCGGACAGCGACTTGGAGGTTATGTCGTTGCCTTCGAACAGAAGCTCGCCGTCCGATATGTCGTAGAGCCTCACCAGGCAACGCGCCAGCGTGGACTTGCCGCATCCGGATTCGCCGACCAGCCCGACCGTCTCGCCGCGCCACACGGTCAGGGAAACATTGTCGACCGCATGAACGGTTCGCTTGCCTTCGGCGGAGAAACGGCTGCCGATGGAAAAGCGCTTGCCCAGCGAACGCGTCTCGAGGATTGGGCGGTTCTTGTCGATCATCGGTCCGCTCATGCCTGTGCCACCCTGAAGCATGCCGCGGCATGGGTGCCGCTCCCGAGGTCGGGCTTGCCGGCCTGGCAGGGCTCGTAGTGAACCGGGCACCGCGGACCGAACGCACAGCCCTGCGGCAATCGCAGCATTGACGGCGGCGAACCGGGAATGGCCGGCAAGCGCCGTGGTTTTTCGCCGGTCAGCGGCGGGATCGAACCCAGCAGCGCGCGCGTATAGGGGTGTCGTGGATCGGAAAACAGTTCCATGCGACTGCCGCGCTCCACCACGCGGCCGGCATACATGACCATGACCCGGTCGGCGAGTTCGGAGACCACGCCCATGTCATGTGTGATGAAGACGACCGCCGACTTGTGCGTCGCGCGCAGCTTGCGCACCAGATCGAGAATGCCGGCCTGTACGGTGACGTCGAGCGCCGTGGTCGGTTCGTCAGCCACCAGAAGCGCCGGATTGCAGGACAAAGCCATTGCGATCACCGCCCGTTGACGCATGCCTCCGGACAGTTGGTGCGGGTAGCGCGACATCGCCTCGTGCGGGTTGGGAAAATTCACCTCGGCCAGCAGTTCCTCCACGCGCTCCATCGCCTTGGACTTGCTGATGTTGCGATGCGCGCGAATCTGTTCGGCGATCTGCCAGCCGATCGTGTAGACAGGCGTCAGCGCCGTCATCGGATCCTGGAAGATCATCGCGATCTCGTTGCCGCGCAGCCGCCTGAGCTCGCGCGCGGGCAGTCCCACGAGTTCGCGGCCTTTGTAGCGGATCGACCCTTCGATGGTGGCGTTGGGATCGGTGATGAGACCCATGACGGCCAGCAGCGACACGGTCTTGCCGGAACCGGACTCACCGACGACGCCGAGGATTTCGCTCTCCTTAAGGTCGAAGGAAACGCCATCGATGGCCCGCACCAGGCCATCATTTGTGCGGAAGGAAACTCTGAGGTCGCGCACCGACAGTATCATGATGTCCTCAGGCGCGGATCGAGAAGGATGTAGACGAAATCGACGACCGCATTGGCGATAACCACGAACATGGACGCATACATCACCGTCGCCATGATCATCGGCAGATCGAGATTCTGCAGAGCGTCATAAGTGAGCTTGCCGATGCCGTGCAGCCCGAACACCACCTCCGTCAGCAGGGCTGAGCCTCCGACCAGCGCACCGAAGTCCAGGCCGAACAGAGTGACGAATGCGATGAGCGACGTGCGCAAGGCATGGCGCAGCAGGATGCGGGTCTCCGACAGCCCCTTGGCCCGGGCCGTGCGGATATAGTCTTCCTGCAGGGATTCGATGATTGCCGCGCGCAGCACGCGCCCGTAAATACCGATATAGAGAATGGACAGTGTGATCCACGGAATGACCAGGGTCAGGAACCAGCCCTTCGGATCGTCGGAGAAATTCTTGTAGCCGAGCGGCGGCACCCAGGAGAACGCCCAGCTGTCGTGGTAGCGGCTCTGGGTGATCAGGTTCATCACCTCGCCCAGCCAGTAGACCGGCATGGAAATGCCGAGCAGCCCTAGCGCCATCAGCAGCTTGTCCAGCCAGCTGCCGCGCGTGGCGGCGGCGGCGATGCCGATGACGATGGAGACGACCACCCACAGGATCGCCGCTCCGAACACCAGCGAGAGCGTGACCGGGATCGAATCCATGACCGCCGGCACCACCTTCCAGCCACGATTGACGAAGGAGGTCAGATCGCCGGTGACGAAGATCTTCTCCATCATCGTCACATATTGCACGTAGAGCGGCCGGTCGAAGCCGAAGCTGTGGCGTACCGCCTCCAGCACTTCGGGCGATGCATTGCGGCCGGCGATGCGCGCAGCCGGGTCGGCGCCCGGCGTTGCGAAGAAAATCAAGAAAACGATGACCGAGATGCCGAACATCACGAACAGCATCTGGCCGAACCGGCGCAGGATTGCGTAGATCATCAGTCGCGCCCCAGCCGAACCTTGGAGCGCGGATCGAGCGCGTCGCGCAGGCCGTCGCCGAAGACATTGAGCGCCATGACGGAAACCGCGATCGCCAGGCCCGGCACCAGCGCCACCAATGGCCTGGTGTAAAGCAGCGCCTGTCCGTCCTGGATGATGGTGCCCCAGCTCGCGGCCGGCGGCTGCACGCCGATCGAAAGGAAGGAAAGGGCTGATTCGGTAAGCATGTTCAGCGCCATCATCAGCGGCACGAAGACGATTAGCGTGGTGGTGACGTTGGGCAGGATGTCGCGCCACAGGATGCGCCACCCCGGCACGCCCAGATTGATCGCGGCCAGCACGAACTCGCTCTTGCGCAGCGCCAGAACCTGCCCGCGTATTGGGCGGGCCACGTAGGGCACGTAGACGATGCCGATGATGATGACAGGCAGCCACAAACTGCCGGACTCGATCTGGATCGGTCCGATCGTGATGCCATGCGCGATGGTGACGATGGAGAGCGAAATCGCCAGCAGATAGATGGGGAACGCCCACAGTATGTCGAGGAAGCGCGACAGCACCGTGTCGGTGACGCCGCCGAAATAGCCGGCGATCAATCCCGCCGCCGTGCCCAGGATCAGGGTGAAGATGGTGGCTGCTCCGGAGATCAGCAACGAGCTCAGCCCGCCATAGAGCATCCTGGCCATGACATCGCGCCCCTGGCTGTCGGCGCCGAGGAAATAATTGCCCAGCCGCCAGGTCGGGCCGAGCGGTGTGTAACCAAGCCCTAGCCCTTCCGTCGACTGTTCCATCACCGGAACGTCGGCACCGTCGATCTGGACGACGGCGTCGAGCGTCGAGGCGAAGGGGTCCACGCCTGCCCATTTTGCATAAAGAGGCGCACTGAGGCAGGCAAGGACGATGAGGAGGAACACGGCCAGCGACGCCATGGCAGCCCTGTCCCTTGCCAGCTTCGCAAACGCGACGGCCCAGGGCCCTCGCGTCTTGCGCGGCGCGGCGACAGCTACGTTCGACACGGACGTGCCCCTCCGCGGTTCGTTACTGCACCCAGGCCATCACTGCACCCAGGATTGGGTGATCATCCAGTTGAACTGACGGTTGAACTTGAAATTGCCAAGACGTTTGCTGACAAAGTCAAGCCGCTTCGGCGTGAAGAGGCCGACGGCAGGTGCCTTGTCGGTGACCTGCCTGTCGATTTCAGCCCACATTTTGTCGGCGGCTTTCTGATCGGTGACGCCGAGGTCCAATGCCTTTTGCATCTTGGCGTCGATTTCCTTGTCGCAGAAGCCGGCGATGTTGATCGACGCGTCCGAACCTTCGCGGAAGGAGGCACAGCTGAACAGGATGTTCAGGAAGTCCGAAGCCGCCGGATAGTCCTTGTACCACTGGGTGACGGACATCTGCACCTTGTTGTTGGTGTTCTGGATGTAGGTGAACTGGATGTTCGACGAGATCGGCTTGACGTCGGCGACATAGCCGATGCTGGTCAGCACGCTCTGCAGATAGACGCCGATGGACCGCGAAATGGCGGTGTCCTCGACGATGATGGTCACCTTCTGACCCTTGGTGCCGGAGTCCTCGACGAACTGCTTTGCCTTGTCGAGGTCAGGGGCCGACCATTTGGCGCCCGGATTCTTGGTGAAGGGGCAATAGTCTTCATGGCCGGGGAAGTCCGGGGGCAGGACCTGACAGACCGGCGAGGCCAGCACCTTTCCGCCGAACAGCTTGACCAGCGTGTTGCGATCGATCGCATAGGCAACGGCCTGGCGGGCTTTTTCATTGTCGAAGGGTGCGAGACGGTTGCTCAGCGGCGCGTACCACCAAGCCGAAAGCGGTGAGATGTGCAGCTGGTCCATGGACTTGCTGCCCAGTTCGCCCAGGCGATCGCTGGGCAGAGCGTCGAACATCCAGTCCGCTTCGCCGTTCTGGATCGCGGTGACGGCTGCCTCTTCGGACAGGCCGAAATCATATTGGACGACATCCGGATAGCCGTCCGGCTGGGCTTCTTCGCTCCACTGCTTGAAATTTGGGTTGCGGGAAACCGTCATGCCCTTGTTCGGGTCGAAGGCGGAGATCATGTACGCGCCGGTGCTGGGAATGGGCTTGGAGCCCATGTCTTCGGCGGGCGTGTCCGCCGGCAGGACCACGGCATGCGGCAAGGCGAGCTTGTAGAGCAGCTCGGCATCCGGCTTGGTGATGTTGATGGTGATGGTGCCGGCCGCTTCGTCGCCGACAACGCCGCCTTCCAGCGTGCAGCTCTTGGTGTCGGCCAGGCATTTGTCGGCACCGACGATGCCGGCATAGAACGTGCCGGAGGTGGGTCCGGAAACCTTGAAGATGCGCTGGAAAGAAGCGACGACGTCCTTCACGCCAAGATCCTGGCCACTGGAGAACTTGATGCCCTTGCGCAGCTTGAAGGTGAAGGTCTTGCCGTCATTGCTGACCTGCGGCAACGCCTCGGCCAGATCGGGAACGATGGTGAAGCCGTCCATACCCTCGGCCTTGCGGAAGGCTACCAGGCCGTCATAGATCGGCTGGTACATCTGCCAGCCCTGGTCCGTGTAATTGATGTGCGGATCGAGCGTTCCGGCCGCGGAGCGGGCCAGCAGGCGGATGGTGCCGCCTCGGTGCTCCTTGAGATATTCGGCCTGTGCCGGGGCCAGCCATGTACCGGCCAGCAATGCCGCGGCTGTTGCCGCCAGAAGCAGTTTCTTCATGTCTTCATTCCCCTTTTCTTCAATTGTCGTTGTGGTCCAGGAAGTCTCCCACCACCCGCATGCACGCATCTTGCTCTTCGACATGCGGCATGTGGCTGGAATGCTCGAATATCTCCCAGCGAGACCCCTTGATGCCGTCCTTGTAGGGCTGCACGGTCGCGGGCGTGGCCTCGTCGTGACGTCCGGAGATGATCAGAGTAGGAACATCGATGGCCGGCAGACGGTCGACGATGCTCCAATTCTTCAGCGTTCCGATGACATGGAATTCGTTTGGCCCATTCATCAGATTATAGACGGTCGGATTGCGCACGACCTGGGCGAAACTTTCCGTGACTTCGGACGGGAAAGGCACGACCCGGCAGACATGCCGCTCGTAGAACACCATCGTCGCCGCCTGGTACGCCGCATCGCCCGTCGTGCCGGCCTGCTCGTGCCGGGTCAGTGTCTCCTGCACATCCGCGGGTAGGTCGGCACGCAACCGGTTGGCCTCTTCGACCCACAGTTTCATGGAAGCCGGCGAGTTGGCGATGGTCAGCGACTTCAGGCCCTGCGGCCGCGTCACGGCATATTCGGCGCCCAGCATGCCGCCCCAGCTCTGGCCGAGGACGTGGAAGCCCGTCCGAATGCCGAGATGGTCGACCAGGTTTTCAAGCTCGTCGATGAACAGCCCAGGTGTCCAGAAATCGGCGCCTTTCTCAGGCAGCAAGGTGGAATTGCCGCAGCCCAACTGGTCGTAGTGGATGACGGCGCGATCCCTTCGCGCAAGAAGCTTGTAGGCATCGACATAGTTGTGAGCGACGCCTGGGCCGCCATGCAGGATCACCACAGGCGCCTTTTCGCCACCGAGTTCGCCACTGACCCGATACCAGGTCTCGTAGGCGTCGAAAGCGGCCCGTCCTTCCATGCCTATGATCTCAGATGACATCCCAGTTCCCAGTGCGGTTGAAGGCATCTTGTATTTGTCCGTGACGGCAGGCGCCCTAACTCATGTTGCGGGTGACCTGCACCCACTCTTCCAGCATCTGCACGCCAAATGCCGTGGCGCCTTGCCTGCCCAGAGGCCGATCGGTGTCGGTCAGTTCCTTGCTGGCGATGTCGAGATGCACCCAGGGGCGGTCTTCCGTGAAGTGACGCAGGAAGGCCGCCGCATAGGGAGCGTCGCCGTCTTCCATGTCCTTGGCATGATGCCTGAGGTCCGCGAACGGCGATTGCAGACCCTCATCATAGGCCCGGTCGAGCGGCAGCCGCCAGAACCGCTCGCCGACCGTTTCTCCGGCCGCGATCATCTGTGAAGCGATGGCATCGTCGGTGCTGAATAGGCCTGCGAATATCGACCCCAGGCCACGCGTCACCGAATAGGTCAGCGTCGCCAGATCGACGATCACCGAAGGGTTGAAGCGCGTGGCTGCATAGTAGAGGCAGTCGGCCAGAAGCAGGCGTCCCTCCGCATCCGTGTCGAACACTTCCACTGTCTGTCCCGAGGCCGTGGTGATGATGTCGCGCGGTTTGAGCGCGGTGCCCGATGGCATGTTCTCGGCGATGCCGAGAACACCGACAACGTGTACCGGGCTGCCTTGCCGGGCGAGCGCGATCAGCAGGCCGACCACAGCCGCCGCTCCGCCCATGTCGGCTTTCATGTCGAACATCTGCGCTCCGCCCTTGATGCAGAGGCCTCCCGAATCGAAGCAGACGCCTTTGCCGACGAAAGCGAGTGGTTGGGCGGGAGCACCCTTGCCGCGGTAGCGCAGGACAGCGACCCGTGGCGGACGCGCCGAGCCCGACCCAACGGCGAGGAGCGCGTTCATGCCGAGCTCCTTCAGTTGCGCGGCATCGAGCATTTCGATGTCGATGCCGGCTTCACGCAGCGGCTCCAGATGATCATGGAAATTGTCGGGGTGGAGATGGTTTGGCGGCAGGTTGACCAAGGTGCGTGCATATTCGACGCCGTCGGCGATTGCATTGATCCGCGTCAGCGCCGCGGTCAGATCCGTGCCGCCGGCTCCGACCAGTTTCACCCGCAAGGTTCGATCCGCCCCCGCGCCTTGCCGCCGGTTGCGCATGTCGAAACGATAGCGGCGCAGCCGCATGCCAAGCGCGACACGCGCCAGGATTTCGGCGCCGGATAGTTCAATGCCAGCGATGGGGTCCAGGACCAGAGTGGCCGCGCATTCCCCCTTGCCTTCCAGATGTGCGGCAAGCAGACCGCCGGCGCGCGCCAACGAGAGGGTGGTTACGGCTTCGGCTTTGCCCAAGGCCAGGACGACCACACGCTTGGTCGATACTGTTTGCGGGGCGATGAGATCGATGCAGGTGCCGGATTCGGCCAAGGCGGCCGGGTCGGAGCAAGCACGTGACACGATCCCGCTCATCTCAGCGTCCAGAGCCGCTGCCCGGGGACCAAAGCTTGGTTGGGCAGTTTGCAAAATCACGACGACGGAGGTTTCCGCGGAAATCTCGTCCGCAGCTTCGAAGACCGGCGCTGGCGATTGAGGCATAGGCTGGCGCTCTCTCCAATTGCGGCGATACCGAGCAAAGCTTCGCTCTCCACCGGTGAGACTGGTCAAGCCGGTCTCAGCCGTCGATGGTATAGTGCCGGTCCCCAAACAGTCGCTTTCTTGAGACGACTTAATTGCTCTTGTCTTCTGGGTATCCCCTAAGGGGGCAGGCGATCAAACGCGAATTCTGCCCATGTCGATTGACAAAAACTCAACTGACAATTCATGATCGGCCAATGGCCCTTCCCTCACTCAATGGCATGCGCGCTTTCGAGGCTGCCGCTCGCCTCGGCAGCGTCAAGGACGCGGCGGAAGAACTGCATCTGACACCCTCGGCTGTCAGTCGCCACATCCGCGCGCTTGAACAAAATCTTGGCCAGGACCTGTTCGAACGCGGTTTTCGCCAGATAACGCCAACCATCAGGGGCTCCTACTATGCGCGCAGCCTCTCGGAGGCGTTCGAAGCCATCTGGCGCGCCACCGATGACGTCAGCCTCTCGGACGGCTCGCGCCACGGCAAGATCCAACGGGTCCGGGTCTTGTGCGTGCCCACCGTTCTGAACCTTTGGCTGGCGGACCGGTTGCCGAACTTTCGCCGGTTGCATCCGTCGGTGGATTTGGAGATCTCCACTTCAGGCAAGCGCGCCAACTTCGATTTGGCCATTGTCGACGAGTTCGTCTACAAGGCCGGCCCGGCTTTGACGCTGCTGATCCCGCTGCTTTTGACCCCGGTCTGTGCGCCTTCGCTTTTGGAGGGGCCTGTGCCGCTGCGATCGCCGGCCGATCTGGTCAATCATCATCTGATCCATGAATGCGAAACCATGAGATGGAAGCGTTGGCTGGAGCAGGAAGGCGTTCTGGAAACGACGCCAAAATCCAGCACAACACTGGATGATTGTACGCTCATCATGCGCGAAGCGATCAATGGCGCCGGAATAGCGCTTGCGGACACGATAATGGCGCAAGATTTTCTGCAGCAAGGCAAACTGGTCGCGCCGTTCCATGTCCGCCACACCTATCCGGCCGGCATTTACCTGCATCAGCGTCGCAGCATCGGCAACAAACCAGGCACCGGCCTGTTTCAGGATTGGCTGCTCGCTGAAGTCGCGGACCACAAGCAGGTGATGGCCATCGCTTAGGGCCCCCTACCGAAGATGTCGGCAGCCACCGCTTCACATTGGAATCCCAGCGTCGAACTTCGAATCATCCGTGCCGGGTTCAGCGATGACCCACCATCGCCTTGCATCGATAATCGCAGTTCTCATTGAATATCTTTAAGGCCAAAGCCGGCAAATAGGTTGCTTGTCGGTTCCCCTGCGGCAGGCTTAACCTGCACGCGGTCAACGCGTGAGGGCGCGTGCTGCAAAAGGGGAACATTGCCATGACGATACAGGGTGCTTCACCTGATCTGTACAACGAGGATCTGGCTCCGGCCAAAGTTCGAAACTGGGGACCATTCTCGATCTTCAACGTCTGGACGTCGGACGTCCACAGCCTTTGGGGCTACTATCTGGCCGCTAGCCTGTTTCTGTTCTGCGGCGGCTTCGTCAACTTCATCATCGCCATCGGTATCGGCTCGCTGATCATCTATGTGCTGATGAATATGGTCGGCTATGCCGGAGTGAAGACGGGCGTGCCCTACCCCGTGCTTGCCCGCGCCTCTTTCGGCATCTGGGGTGCGAACATACCGGCACTGGTGCGCGCCATCGTCGCCTGTTTCTGGTACGGCGCGCACC
>NZ_RZRK01000399.1:0-5665 GCF_003997835.1 Mesorhizobium sp. M7A.F.Ca.CA.004.12.1.1 | reverse complement strand
CTCGCGCACCAGCCTCGACATCCGCAAGACCGCACCTTCCGGCAAATCGGAAGCGCATCGCTTCAATCCGTTCTGGGCGCGGTTTTCGGTAGCCCGCCACGCCGAGATCGGCATCACAGGGATGACGGTGGAAGGCCAAGGGCAGAACGTGCCGATCGGATCCTTCCTGGACCCCGATTCCCGCGAGAGCTTTGCCACCGCCTTTTCGCGCGCGCTGGCGACCGCCAAGGCACGCTGAGCCAGCCACGGGCGGCTCCTGGGCTCGAATCCCGTGTCCATCTACGTATGCGGCGTAGGAAGGCAAGTTTCGGGTGGCGATCGACGCCCCGAGGGGCGATATTCCGGCTCAAGGAGACAGTTCCATGAGCACACACACCGCAGTCCTCAAAAAGGACATCACGCCTGAAGGCAGCGACTACGAAATCGTGCGCCGTGCCATCGAGAAGATCAGTCTCGACTATCGCGATCAGCCTTCCCTCGAAGAACTGGCCGAGGAGGTTGGCGAGACGCCGACCGGCCTGCAAAAACTCTTCACCCGCTGGGCCGGCCTGTCGCCCAAAGCCTTCCTGCAGGCGGTGACGCTGGACCATGCGCGCAGGCTGCTCGATTCCGGCATGCCGCTGCTCGAGACCTCGTTCGAACTGGGCATGTCCGGCCCGGGCCGGCTGCATGACCTGTTCGTCACCCATGAGGCGATGTCGCCGGGCGACTACAAGACACGCGGCGCCGGGCTCACCATCCGCTACGGCTTCCATTCCTCGCCGTTCGGCACCGCCCTGATCATGGCCACCGAGCGCGGGCTCGCCGGCCTCGCCTTCAGCGACCCCGGCGAGGAACGCGCCGCCTTCGCCGACATGTCCAGCCGCTGGCCGAACGCCGTCTATGTCGAGGACATGACTGCTACCGGTCCCTATGCCGCCCGTATCTTCGATCCGACGCTGTGGCGCCCCGACCAGCCGCTGCATGTCGTCATGATCGGCACCGACTTCCAGGTTCGCGTCTGGGAGGCGCTGCTCAAGATCCCGATGGGTAAGGCCCGCACCTATTCCTCGATTGCGGCCAGCATCGGCGCACCGTCCGCCAGCCGTGCTGTCGGTGCGGCCAACGGGGCCAATCCGCTCTCTTTCGTGGTGCCTTGTCACCGCGCCATCGGTAAATCAGGCGATCTCACCGGCTATCACTGGGGCCTGACCCGCAAGCGCGCCATTCTGGGCTGGGAAGCCGGGCAGGTATCGTAATATCGATTTTCCTCGATATTGCGAAGGAAAACATGGATATATCGGCCTTCTTAAGTATAAGCGCGATTTAGACTGTGGTTTCCGCCGTTGCAACCCAGGGCAACCTCCGGTCCCCTGCAGTTGTTATTTTGAGCCGTTATTTTAGGTAACTCTAAATTAACCACGATAAAGTGATGATGCCCTCATATTAATCCGGACGATCCGGCTTGATAGGAGGTCCCGATGACATTGTTTCGCGCCGCCTGCGCCGCAGCTCTGCTGGTTGCCAGCCTCGACGAGGCCGCGTTGGCCGCGACGCAGAATGTCATCTTCAATGGCACGATCGCGCCCACCTGCACGCTTGTCGTTGCCACCAACGGCACGATGACGGCCAGCCCCGATCTCCAGTCCCTCAGTTCCCACAACAGCGGCGGCTCGGCTGGGACCGTGACACTGACGACGACCGGAGGTGTGTCGCTCAGCGTCGATCCGGTCACCACCATGACGGTGCCATCGGCAGACAGCACGTCGACGACCTGGACGCCGACCTACTCCGCCACCGGCGCGCATGCCATCGTCGAGACCGGCTCGGCAACCAGCATCACCACCCCCGGCGCCGATCTCGTCTCGGTTCACCTCGCTGGAACCAAAGGCGGCAGCAATCGCTTCGCCAACGGCAATTATCAGGCAACGGTAACGCTGCGCTGCGAATGACGCGTGGCGAAGGAGGGGTCGTTGAAACATGCTCGAATCCTGGCGACGGCATTGGCCATCGGATTGACACCCATTGCCGCCAAGGCCCAATCGATGTCGCCGATGCGTGGCGAGATCAACAGCTTCACCGACGTCTTCGCGGTCCGCATCTTCCCTGCCAATCCCTACGACCGGAAGATCCGGGTCGAAATCCACGTCTACGATCAGGATTTTCAGCCGGTAGATGCCAGAATCTCTCCAAATGTCTTCCAGCTGGCTTCCCAGGCTTCCCGTTCTGTCCTTGTGGTCGTGCCCTTTGACGGCGCGGCCGAGCGTAAAGTGCGTATCTGTACCGAAAGCATCCCCTTTCCCAATCAACAGACGCAGATAAGGGCACAGATATGCGGAAAGTTCTTTGGGCGCCGCAAGTCCTGACACTGGCGCTCGCGGCTGCTTGGGCGGGTGCCTCGCCGGCCGGGGCCGAGGACGTCTACAACCTCAACCAGAATGAGAGCGGCTTCAACCTGCCCGGTGTCACCTTGCCCCAGGGTCAGGACGAGGTCCGTGCCGCGGACGGCACCACATGCCGTTCCGCCGTCTCCGGCTCCGGGGCCTATGTCGATCTCGGCGTTATCAGAGGCAACAGCCAGTCCGACAATGATGTCGCCACTTACGGCCGGGTGGTGATCCCGATCGGGCGTACGCCGAAGCGCGTCGATTGCAGCCGTCTCTATGAGCTTGAGGTCGAGCGCCTGCATCTGGAGCTGAAACTTCTCAAAATGGGCCTCGGCGCCGACGGCCAGACGGCCAGCGTAGCCGCCACCGCTCCCGCAGCCGCATCACCGGGGTGGGCCAACGAAGGCTGGAGCATCAGGACCGGAAATGGCGATGGCAAGAAAAAGAAGAAGCAGTAGCCGCGCGCTGCTTGCGATGGCGGCACTTGCCGGTTCCTGCCTTCCGGCGCAGGCGGCGATCATCGGCACCTGCACCATCATGGTCGGGGCGTCCGGAACGATGAAGGCCAATCCCGCCATCAGCATACTGGGCTCCAAACAGGCAGGCGGATCGAGCGCCAGCGCCACCGTGGTGGCGAGTTCCCTGTTGTGCTCGATACTTAACCTGCTTGACTGCTATTCGGTTTCGGCGCCGGCGCCTGCCGCATTCTCCTCCGCGCCGAGCGGCGGCGGCACCAACGTGATCTTCGCTTCAGTCTTCCGCCTCGATGGCTCGGGGGTCGATGTCAACGGAAGTGTGCCGCAAAGGGTTGCCAACGGCACCCACGCGATGCAGGTCGACCTCACCGCCACCAAATCGAGCGGTATCTTTCCCGCCGGCAACTATCAGGGCACGGTCACCGTGCGCTGCGAATAAGGCCACGACACCTCAAATCGGACTGGACCATGCGCGTGGTCTGGCAAGCCGCGGCCTTACAGGTTAGCTTCCACGCAATCGGAACGATCTGCGTTCGCCCGGACGCACGAAGACGCTCCGATATTTTGAATTTGCGTTGCCAGGAGGCCCTGCTTGATTATCGTCATCGGCTCGATCAACCTCGACCTTATCGCCAAGGTCGACCGCTTGCCGAGTCCCGGCGAGACGGTGGGCGGCTCGGCCTTCACCACCGCACCTGGGGGCAAGGGCGCCAACCAGGCACTGGCCGCCGCACGCGCCGGCGCCTCGGTGCGCATGGTTGGCGCCGTCGGCAGGGACAGCTTCGCCGCCGAGGCACTGGCCTTGCTGCGCGACGGCAAGGTCGACCTGTCCGGCGTTGCCGAGACTCATGCCTCGACCGGCACGGCACTGATCATGGTCGCCGACGACGGCGAGAACATCATCGCCGTGGTGCCGGGCGCCAACGCTTCCGTGGTGCCAGGCGATCTCTCCAAGGCCTTTCTGAAAAAAGGCGACGTCGTGCTGCTGCAAAATGAGATTCCGCTGGCCACCGTCGATGCCGCCCTCGACCAGGCAAGGGCGGCCGGCGCCATTACCGTGCTCAACACGGCGCCTTTCCAGGGGCAGGCAGCCGGCTTTCTCGGCAAGGCGGACTATGTCGTCGCCAACGAAACCGAGTTCGACCTCTATGGCGAAGCGCTGTCGCTGCAAGGCCGCGACCGGGCGGCCCGTATGCGCGACTTTGCCGGAAAGACCGGCCGCACCGTCGTCGTCACGCTCGGCGGCGACGGCGTGATGGCGGCAACGCCGAGCGAATTCCTCACCGTTCCGGCACGCAAGATCACCCCTGTCGACACGGTCGGCGCCGGCGATACGTTCTGCGGCTATTTCGCCGCCAGCCTGTCGTCGGGCCTCACGCTCGAACAGGCGCTGGCGCGCGCTGGCGCGGCCGGTTCGCTGGCCTGCCTGAAGCCTGGCGCCCAACCGGCGATCCCGCTCGCCAAAGACGTCGATCAGGCGCTGCAGGAAACCCGTTAAAATGCTGCGTCCGCAAACGAAACATGCCGTGCCGCCGGCAAGCGACATCTGCCGCCTGTCCGCTGTCGAACTCGCCGGCGCGATCCGGGAGAGAGAGCTTTCCGTGCGCGAGGTGGTGGCGGCATTCCTCGATCGCATCGAGGCGGTCAATCCGCTGGTCAACGCCATCGTCTCCTTGCGCGATCGCGCCGATATCCTGCGCGAAGCCAATGCGGCCGATGCCAGCCTGTCGCGAGCCGAAGCGGCGGGTCCACTTTTCGGCATGCCGATCGCCATCAAGGATCTCGCCTCGACCACGGGCCTCAGGACCTCCTTCGGCTCGCCGATCTTCGCCGATTTCGTGCCGCAGGAAGACGATTTCTTTGTCGAGCGCATCCGCAATGCCGGCGCCATCATCATCGGAAAGACCAACGTCCCCGAATTCGGGCTTGGCTCCAACACCTACAACGCCGTGTTCGGGCCGACGTTGAACGCGTTCGATCCGGCCCTGACCGCCGGCGGCTCGAGCGGCGGCGCGGCGGTGGCCCTGGCGCTTAACATGGTGCCCGTCGCCGATGGCAGCGACTTCGGCGGCTCGCTGCGCAACCCGGCCGCCTGGAACAATGTTTTTGGCTTCCGCCCGTCGCAAGGACTTGTTCCCGGCGGACCCGATTTCGAAGTCTTCCATGCGCAGATGGGCGTCGACGGGCCGATGGGCTGCAACGTTCGTGATATGGCCCTGCTGCTCGATGTGCAGGCCGGTTACCACCCGCGCGCGCCATTGTCCTACGAGAAACCCGGCTCGTTCCTCGAAGGGCTTGGAATACCGGCAACTGGTGGCCGCATCGCCTGGCTCGGCGACCTCGGCGGTCATCTGCCGGTTGAAACAGGCATTCTCGGCCTGTGCGAGGCGGCACTTGGCCGCTTTGCGGATGCATCCTTCCCTAGCGAACCCCTGCTGCCGGATTTCGATTTCGAAGCGCTGTGGCAGGCCTTCGTGACGCTGCGCCAGGCCAGCAGCGGCTGCGCGCTCAAAACCCACTATGACGATCCCGCGAAGCGCCGCCTGCTCAAGCCGGAAGCCATCTGGGAAGTGGAGAACGCCATGCGGCTGACGGCGCCGCAGATCCGCGCCGCCTCCGTGACCCGTACATCCTGGCATCGCACGCTGTTGTCGATCTTCGACCGCTATGATCTCGTCGCGCTGCCGACCGCGCAGGTCTTCCCCTTCGATGTCGATACGCATTGGCCGCGTGAGGTCGCCGGACGCGCAATGGACAGCTATCACCGCTGGATGCAGGTTTCCGCCTTCGCGACCTTGGGCGGCTGCCCGGCGGCCAACGTGC
>NZ_RZRK01000398.1:0-5665 GCF_003997835.1 Mesorhizobium sp. M7A.F.Ca.CA.004.12.1.1 | reverse complement strand
CCCTTCTTACGCGCGCAGCCGCAATGTCGGCCGCATGATCGCCAGGTCGATCGAAATCTATGAGGGGCTGGAGGCGGAGACGGGCCAGAACGTCGGCTGGCACAAATGCGGCCAGCTGCGCATTGCCAACACGCGCGACAGGCTGGACGAGTACAGAAGCTACATGGACGTTGCCGAGGTCCAGGGTGTGCGGGCCCGGATCGTATCGCCCGCGGAAGCGCGAGAAATCTGGCCGCTGCTCGACAACAACAGCATGCTGGGTGCCCTTTATCATCCCGATGACGGCCACATTGCACCCGCCGATGTCACCCAGGCCATGGCCAAGGGTGCACGCGACCGTGGCGCGAAGATCCATCTCGATACCGAGGTTGTGGGCTTCGAACGCATGCCGAGCGGCGAGTGGAGGGTCAAGACCTCACGCGGCGAGATCGTCTGTGAACATGTCATCCTTGCAACAGGCAATTACGCCCGCCAGACCGGCGCCATGCTTGGCCTGGACATTCCCGCGATCCCGATCCTGCATCAGTACTGGATCACCGAGGCGGTCCCCGAAATTGTGGAACGCAAGCGGCTTGGTCTTCCGGAAATGCCGATCCTCAGGGACGAGGGTTACGAGGGCTATCTGCGCGAAGAAGGCGACGGGCTGATGTTCGGTCCCTACGAGCGCACCGAGCAGCTCAAGCTGTTCGCTGAAAACGGCGTCCCGGAATGGTTCGGCGCCGATCTGCTCGATGAGGATTTCGATGCCGTGTCCTGGAACTGGGAACGTGCGACCGAACTGGTCCCCGCGCTCGGACGCGCCGGCATCAAGCGGAATGTGCGAGGACCTTTCCAGATGACGGCCGATGAACTGCCGCTGATGGGACAGGCGTGGGGTCTGGAGAATGTCTGGCTCGCCGAAGGGGTGCCGGGAGGCATCCTTTGGGGCGGTGCGATTGGCTATTACCTCTCCGAACGGATCGTGGAGGGCGGCAACAGCATCGACACGACGGAGCTGGATCCCCGTCGGTTCGGCCACTATGCAAACAAAAACTGGACCCGGGCAAAGGTCCGGGAAGCCTGGGGCACCCACGCCGCACAGCACTATCCTGGCCAGGACATGCCGGCGGCGCGACCGCAGAAAACGGCCCCGTCCTATGATCGCCTAAGCCAGCTCGGCGCGGTGTGGGACGTGTTGAACGGCTGGGAGATGCCGAGCTGGTTTGCGCCTGCCGGTGTCGAAGCGCGCAATGTCTACAGCTGGCGCTGGACCCCCAAAGGGAACCACGTCGCCGCGGAGGTTCAGGCTGTCCGCCAGGCCGTTGGGCTGGTCGAGATGACTCCCATGACCAAGTTCGAGGTTAGCGGGCCGGGCGCCAAGGACTGGCTCGACGGAATCCTGGCCAACAGGCTGCCTCGTCCCGGTCGCGTAGCTCTTGCCCATCACCTGACGCCGGCCGGCTGCGTGCAGGCCGAATATGTGGTGGCGCGGCTGCAGAGCGAGCTGTTCTATCTCATATCGACGCCGCGCGCCGAGCGCTGGAACCTTGACGATCTCAGCCGGCTGTTGCCGAAGGACGGCAGCGTGCATCTGCGCAACGTCACGGAGGATCGCGGCAGCTTCACGGTGGTGGGGCCGAAGGCGCGCGACATATTGCAGCCGCTGACGGAGATCGACCTCTCCAATGAAGCCTTTCCATGGTTCAGCGTGCAGTCCGGCACCGTCGGCATGGCCAGCGACGTACGGCTCCTGCGCGTCAACTATTCGGGCGAACTGGGATGGGAACTCTATCATCCTCTCTGCTATCAGCGGCATTTGCTGGATGCGCTCCTGGCATCGGGAGAGGCACACGGGCTGAGGCTGGCCGGACTTCAAGCGCTGGAATCGCTTCGTCTCGATAAATCCTACCGCGCCATGTATCGCGACATGAACCCCGAATTGTCAGCCTGGGAAAGCGGCCTCGACCGATTCATCAGCCTCGACAAAGGGGACTTCATCGGCCGCGCGGCACTGGTCGCAAAACAGAAGCAGGTGACACGCCGGATCGCCACGTTGTCGATCGATACGGATGGTGCGAGCGCGTTCGCCTTCGAGGGCGTTTACCGCGAAGGCGAGCTCGTCGGCCACATCACCTCGGCGGGCTACTCCTACACTTTCGGTCACGACATCGCACTTGCGCTGTTGCCCCTGGCACTTGTGTCGCCCGGCACCGAGCTCGAGGTGTCCATCCTCGGCGAGCGCCGCGCGGCCAAGGTGATCGCCGACTCGCCCTATGATCCGGAAGGCGCCCGCGGGCGCATGTGAGGCATCCCGGAGTACAGTTCCGGGTTATCGATGTCTCAAAACGTGCTGCAGGGCAAAATGCAAAAACCGCGCTCCATCAGGAACGCGGCTTTGCCAGATACGCATGGCGCTTCGCTACGCAAACACTTTGCGAAACTTATGGCACTTGTCGAAACTTACGGGCTCCGGTACGCGAGACCTGATCCGGAGCGCCGGGCGGATGAGATATGTCCGCCTCGCAGTCCGTTTTATAGGGACATCGTTACCGCGGAGTTATCGAGAGCTTAAGCAAATCTAAATTTGCACTTTTTCCACCCAAGGAAACCGGAAAAATCCGGGGGTTACGCTGGGTTACCCCTGAGAAAATTAATTATGCCGGAGAAATCGACCCCGCCATGTCCCTGGGCGTTGAACAAGGCATAGAGCTGGGCTGCTTCGGCACCAAGCGGCGTTACAGCACCCGCACCATGCGCGGCTTCCTGGGACAATTTCAGGTCTTTCAGCATCAGTGCCGCTGCAAATCCTGGGTTGTAGTCCCTGTTTGCGGGCGAAGTCGGCACCGGCCCGGGCACCGGGCAGTAGGTGGTCAAGGACCAGCACTGGCCGGAGGAGGTCGAGGCGACGTCGAACAGCGCCTGGTGTGACAGGCCGAGCTTTTCCGCCAGCACGAAGGCTTCGGCGACACCGATCATCGAAATGCCGAGGATCATGTTGTTGCAGATCTTTGCCGCCTGGCCGGCGCCGTCGCCGCCGCAATGGACGATGCGACCGGCCATCGGCTTCAGGATCGGCTCGGCAGTTGCAAAGGCGTCATCGGAGCCTCCGGCCATGAAGGTCAGCGTGCCGGCCGCGGCACCGCCGGTGCCGCCCGAGACCGGTGCATCGATCGACGACAGCCCGTGCTTCCTGGCGACGGCATGGGCCTTGCGGGCTGACTCGACGTCGATGGTCGAGGAATCGATGAATAGTGCGCCCTTTTTCGCCTTGAGCGCTATGTCCTCATAGACCGACAGCACATGCTTGCCCGCAGGCAACATGGTGATCACCACGTCGGCATCCTTCACCGCGGCCAAGGCATTCGCCATGATCGTCACGCCTTGTTCTTTGGCGACGTTGAGGTTCTCCGGCACAAGGTCGAAACCATTCACCGCATGCCCCGCCTTGACCAGGTTGGCGGCCATCGGATTGCCCATGTTCCCTAGGCCGATGAAGGCGATCGTCATAGTGGTGCTCCGTGATTTGGGCTAACAGTAGGCAGTAGGCAGTAGGCAGTAGGCAGTAGGCAGTAGGCAGTAGGCAGTAGGCAGTAGGGGTCTATTCGGGTGCAAGTTTGAAAATAAGCTGGCGAAGCATTTTGCCGATGCCCTCCGTGGATGTCAGCAACTGACTAGCTTGATCATGCGTGGCAAGGCCAATGCGTTCAGCGATCTGGAGGTGTGTCTCGAATTCCTTCAGCGAGCCTTGGGCAATCCTCAGAAATTGCTGATAGGAACCTCTGTTGTCTCGGCCATAACCTTCGGCGATGTTTGCAGGAATAGAGGTTGCTGAACGGCGGATTTGGCTGGTCAACCCATACAATTCCTCTTTTGGCCATGCCTTGGTCAAAGAATAGGTGGCGACAGCCAGATCCATCCCCTGCTGCCACACGATAAGATCCTTGTAGGAATTGATCTTGCCGGTCATCTCACTGCCTACTGCCTACTGCCTACTGCCTACTGCCTACTGCCTTCCAATTAATGCTCGCGCGATGATGACGCGCATGATCTCGTTGGTGCCTTCGAGGATCTGGTGCACGCGCAGGTCCCGCACCAGCTTCTCGATGCCGTAGTCGTGCAGGTAGCCATAGCCGCCGAGCAGCTGCAGTGCGTCGTTGGCGACATTGAAGCCGGTATCGGTGACGAAGCGCTTGGCCATCGCCGACCATTTGCCGGCGTCCGGCGCCTTGCGGTCGAGCTTCGCGGCGGCGGCATAGAGGAAAATACGCGCCGCCTGCAGTTCGGTCTCCATGTCGGCCAGCCTGAACTGCAGCGCCTGGAACTGGTTGATCTTCGAGCCGAAGGCCTTGCGCTCGGCGGTGTAGGAAAGCGCCTTGTCGAGCGCCGACTGCGCGCCGCCCAGCGAACAAGCGGCGATGTTCAGACGGCCGCCGTCGAGCCCGGCCATGGCGATGCCGAAACCCGCACCTTCGCCGGACAAAAGGTTCTCCGCCGGCACCTTGCAATCCTCGAAGATGACCTGGCGGGTCGACTGCATATGCCAGCCCATCTTGTGCTCGTTGGCGCCGAAGGAGAGGCCTGGCGCATCTCTGGGCACGACGATGGTGGAAATGCCTTTCGGCCCCTCAGTGCCGGTGCGCACCATGACGGCATAGACATCGCTGTCGCCGGCGCCGGAGATGAACTGCTTGGTGCCGTTCAGGACATAGTCGCCGCCGCTCTTGACCGCGCGCGTTTTCAGGGCCGCGGCATCGGAGCCGGAGCCGGGCTCGGTCAGGCAATAGCTGGCCAGCCATTCCATCGAGGTGAGTTTCGGCAGGAAGCGCTGACGCTGCTCGTCATTGCCGAAACGGTCGATCATCGACGCCACCATGTTGTGGATCGAGATGAAGGACGAAAAGGCCGGATCGGCGTGCGAAAGCGCCTCGAAGATCAGCACGGCGTCGAGCCGGCCAAGTGCCGAGCCGCCGACATCGTCCCTGATATAGATGCCGCCGAGGCCGAGCGGCCCGGTCTCGCGGATCACGTCGGCCGGGAAATGCTTGTTGCGGTCCCAGTCGAGCGCATTCGGCGCGACGCGGTCGGCGGCGAAGGCCTGCGCCATCTCCTGGATGGCGCGCTGCTCCTCGTTGAGTTCGAACTGGTTGGTGCTCGCATCGACCGCAGCGTCCATGGCGTGCTCCCTAATCTTCGACCTGTTGGCCTGTCGTTTTTGGCTTTGCGCGCGCACCAATCTAGACCAATGATGCCGCCGCGCAACCCGACCCTTCGCGGAGCGGCTGTGCACCAATGCATGCCCGGAGCACGATGTGACGACAAAATTCGATGAACTGCTGGGACAGTTCCACGCATACCTTGCGTCAGTCGATCACGCCCTGGTGCGCGATGCCGTGGCCCGGATCGGCTGGGACATGCCGGCTCGCACGCTGGAGCCGCATCCGCTCGCCTGCCTGAGCCATCTCGATCGCGCCGCCGAACTGGCGCCGCCAGATGCCAAGCCGCTGTTGCAACTGCTTGCCGAGCATCGGAATGATTTCCGCTGGGGGCAGACCTATGGCGAGGCGGACTTTGGAAAAGAGTTCATCGACAATTACGGCTGGCTGGAAGTGTTCGGCACCCGAGGCCACTTCGCCAATGACGAGGTCGCTGCCGGCCTGCTGATCCTTGGACCCGATATCGTCTATCC
>NZ_RZRK01000397.1:0-5669 GCF_003997835.1 Mesorhizobium sp. M7A.F.Ca.CA.004.12.1.1 | reverse complement strand
GCACTGGGTGGCGCTGGTGGCCTTTCGGCGCAAGTTCGGCCGCCGCCTCCAGCCAGAAGACCGACGCCGTTGTCGGCCTTGCGCTGAGGCGCATGTTCAGTTCGGGCCAGCGTCCGGCGGACTGGCCGCTGGTGCCTTCCATCCTGGTGACATCGTCGCCGGGCGAGGGCGCGCAGCGCAGCCGGGTGGCGCGGCTGCTGGCCAATGCCGCGGCGTCCAGGGGCAGCCGGGTGCTGTTCATCGATGCCAATGCCGGCGGCGGCGACCAGAAGGATCCGCAGCCGGGGATCCTCGATGTGCTGCGCGGCGAGTACGCCTTTGAGGCCGTCAGCCATTACGCCGCCGGCAGCAACGTTGCCGTGCTGGGCAGGGGCCGCTCAAAGGCGGTTTTCCAGGAAGCGCATGGCATCTATTTTGCGCAGCAGATGCTGGCCCGGGCCAGCCGGAGCTTCGAACTCGTCGTCATCGACGGCGGCGCGCTGGCCGACAATCTCAATGCCTCGCCGCTGGTCGCCATGGCCGACGAGATCGTACTCGTCGCCACGCTGAACGCCACCCCGATGCGCGACGTCACGACGACCGCGCAGGCGGTTTCCGTCATGGGGCGGTTGCCGACGGCCGCCTTGCTGGTCGACGAGGCCGCCTGATATGGCTGCCAGTTGGAGCGCAAGCGCTTCGAACCATGGTGCTGCCGCACCCCGCGCCGGCACGTCGCTCGATGCGCTGACGCGCTTCGGACTGATCGCGGCGGTAGCGGTGCTGTTCGGCATCTCGGGCGGCATGCTGTGGCTGGTCGGCTACAATTATGATGGCCTGTTCGGCAACCCGGCGACCAAGATCCACCCGTCCACCTATCTCATCGTCCTCTTGTTTGCCTGGCGCTCCTGTGCGTCAGGCAATCCGGTCGGCTATATCGTCCATCTCGCCGACAGGCGGCCGGCCAGCGCGCTGATGGCCGCCATATCGATCGTGCTTTTGTTCGTCGTCATCGCCAGGCAGCGGCCCGGCATGGCTGGCATGATCGATACGTTCGTGGCCGCGGCACTTCTGGTGCTGATGCTCAGCGAGGACGACGAACGGACATTCGCCGGGCTGCAGACCGTCGTTCACGTTGTCATGACGGCGAATGCGCTGCTTGCCCTTTTCGAGTTCGCCACCAAGACGCTTATCTTCCCCTATCGCCTCGACGGCGTGGCGTTTACCACCGATCTGCGCTCGAGCGCGCTGCAGGGACATCCGCTCGCCAATGCCATGGTGACGTCGATCTACGTGCTTGCGCTGCTCTCCGGTGCCAGATCCCTGTCGACGCCTGTGCGGATAGGATTGATCGGCCTGCAATGCGCGGCACTTGTCGCGTTCGGCGGCCGTTCGGCGATGGTGATGACGATTGTGCTGGGCGGTTGCTATCTGCTTTCCAAGGGCATCAGCAAATTGCGCCGGGGACGCGTCAATCTCTTGGGTGCGGCACTCGGCTTCATGCTTGCCGCGCTGCTGCCGGTCGTCATCATCGTGGCGGCATATTATGGCTTTTTCGATGCGCTGCTGGAGCGCTTCGTGTCGGACAGCGGCAGCGCCAATGCCCGCGTCGAGATGTTCGAGCTCTTCAAGCACCTGGAATTACGCGATCTGATCGTGGGGCCGGATGTCGACCTGATTGACAGCCTGCGCCGCATCAACGGTCTCGAACAGGGCATCGAGAACCCGATTATCCGCACCGTCCTCTATCAGGGCGCCTTCTTCACCCTTTTGCTGACGTTCGGCTTCGTGCTGTTCCTGTTCGAGGTGGCGCGCCGCTGCCATCCCGGCATCTGGCTGCCGATGCTGGGCTGGGTCATTCTGATCAACACCTCGGAAAGCGTCGCGTCGAAGACGACGCTGCTGACCAAGTTCGTGGTGCTGGCGCTGGTGCTTTACCGGCCGACGCGGGCAGCGTTCAGGCCCGTCAGTCCGCCGGCATGGTCAGGCCAAGCGCCGCGATGATATCGGGGTCCAGTGCCCGGGTGGTGTCGTCCATCATGCCCATGCCATCGAAGAGATCCCACAGTGCCCAAGCGAAGCCGAGTTCCTCGGCGCTCCGTCTGACATCGGCGATGTAGCGCGCGCGATCCGGATTGGGGGCGGCGACATAGCGGGCGTCGGTGCGCAGCGCGCCGAACTCGCCCATGATGATGCGTTCCGGCGCAAGGCCGTGGCCGTCGGCCCAGTCGCGAACCTGGCGAAGATATTTGTCGACAAACCAGCGGTCGGGCCGGGCGTCGAAATAGACTTTCAGCACACGCTCGGTATCGGCATAGGCTGCCTGCTTGGCGTCTTCAGGGATTTCGGTGTCCTGCGCCATGCGCGCCCTGACCGATGCCAGCGTCTGTTCCAGCGAGCCGGCAGATGCCGGCCACGGCACATTGTTGAGCGACCGGTAGACGGGCTCGCGCATCCAGGGTGCCCCCTGATGGCTGAACAGATAGGGCTCATAGAAGTGGAAGGTGAACAGGATCGGCTCGAACGGGGACAGCGGTGCCGGATCGAGCGCTGTCAGTCCGCTCACCATCGAGCCGCAGCCGCCGGTGACGACCAGCGGCAGGGTCGCGGCCGATGCTCTTGCCGCCGTCAGAAGTGAAAGCTGGATCTGCGACCAGACGTTCGACGCGCAGGCCTGCGCCGGCTCGTTGACCGGCTCGAGCGCCACCCTGCCGGGCTGGAACCGCGCCAGCCTGCCGGCAAGCTCGCCGACCAGCCCGCGGTAGAGATCGAACGCGGGTGCGGCGGTGCTGGAGACCATGCGGTCGGGGTTCCAGTAATGGGTGGCTGCATTGGCCTGGATGTTGACGATGATGCCGAGATCGGCGTGGAGGGTGGCCGTGACAGCGGCATCCAGCATGTCCAGCAACCGGCTGCGCGTGGTGGCGTCGGCGGCCAGGAAAGGGCCGGGATCAACAGGCAGTCGGATGAAATCGAGCCCGGTCTCGCGCAGCCGACGCAGGTCGTCCGGGGTCGGCACCGGCCGTTGCGACTGGAAGGGCGGCCAGTCATAGTCGGTGCGCGGAGCGGGAAATTCGCGCGTCAGCGAGAACCAGGGCCAGGCGTTGACGCCGCGCCGAAATCGCGGCCCGGCGGCTGCGCGAGCGATTGGTGCGACCGGGAGCGAGCCGAGAGCCGCCGCGGTGGACAGCGCCGTCCGCAGCACCCGCCGGCGCGACCAGCCTGTCATACGGTTCCTGGCGATGCATGATCCATCGCGGTGGTCTTGGCGGCGGTCATGCCGAGCAAATGATAGGCCTCATTTTCATAGGCGAGCAGGACATCGTCCCAGCGAAAGGCTTCCTGAGCGCGCGCCCTGGCGGCAACGCCGCAGGCCTTGACCAAGGCGTCATTGTCCAGCGCCTGCTGCATCCGCTTGGCGCAACTGTCCTTGTCGGTGAAGTAGATCGCCGCAGCTCCGGCGGTCCATCTGTTGTAGGGATTGTCGTGGGCGATCACCATGTTGCCGGCCGCCAGCGCCTCGACCAGCGACGGGTTGGTGCCGCCGACCGTGTGGCCATGCAGATAGGAGCGGGCGTGGTATCTGAGCGCCTTGACCGTCGCCTGGTCGTAGATGGCGCCCGGCAGGACCACCGAGCCATTCGCCGCCTTGCGGATGGCGGCATGATAGGGGATGTCGTCGGACAGCGTTCCCAGCACTACCAGCTTCATGTCGCGCTTGGCGGAGCAAAAAGCTTCGACGATTGGCAGGATGTTGTTGTCGGGTTCGATGCGCGCGATCGAGATGAGATAGCGCCCGGGCTCGAGGCCGAGCGCCCGGACCGGCGCCTCGGGCGCCGATGTCACCGGATCGGCGCCATAGGCGATGGTGGCGATGGCGCTGCGCGGCCGGCGCGTCGCCAGGTGATCTGCGATGGCGGGATGATCGGCGACCAGCCGATGCGAGGCCCATGCGCCGATCCATTCGTTGAGCCAGAACCAGGTTCGCGCCGCCATTCCCCATTTTGGGCGGCGCCACTCGATGCCGTCCATGTTGGTGAAGATCTTGCGTCGCTTCAGCCTGAGCCAGGTCAGGAAGACCGCGCCATTGTAGCCGAGCACCAGGCAAACGCCCGGTCGCCGGGCGGCGTCGCGGGCGCATTGCCAGTCGAATTCCAGCGTCGCGCGCGGTCCCTTGGAGGCAACCTGGATGTGAATGAGCTCGATGCCGCGCCAGGTTTCGCTGCGCACCCTCTGGTCGATCCGCTCGACCTCATCCTGGCAATAGACGCCGACTTTCCAACCGCGCCCGACAAGAAACAGCGCCAGTTTTTCGGCAAAGGTTTCAAAGCCGCCATGGGCCGCGGGTATGCCGCGGGTCCCCAGGATCAGAATGGCGGGCGTTTCTGGTTTCATGGC
Source organism: Mesorhizobium sp. M7A.F.Ca.CA.004.12.1.1 (assembly GCF_003997835.1). Taxonomy (NCBI): domain Bacteria; kingdom Pseudomonadati; phylum Pseudomonadota; class Alphaproteobacteria; order Hyphomicrobiales; family Phyllobacteriaceae; genus Mesorhizobium; species Mesorhizobium sp. M7A.F.Ca.CA.004.12.1.1. The sequence continues at coordinate 1,295 of NZ_RZRK01000397.1, read as the reverse complement.
CGGCGGCACTTTCACATGTCTCATACATTAGATATTGCTTAATTTATAATGAGCAGATGGCAACTTCCGTGCCACCTCCCGATTTCGGTATCCTGCGAGGGATCATCGCGCGGGGTTGTAAAAAAACGGTGTTGAAGCCGATGGTTGTTTCATTCTCGGTCAACCCTTCTGTGCGTAGCTGTATCGAAACGAAGCAATGCCTGGGGCGTACGGCCGGCAGTCGGGCGTATCGAACCAGGCATGATTCTTGCGGACGGGCTTCTGCCACAATCGCCCAGCGCGATGGTTGTAGCACCCGGCGGGATATAAAGATGCGGATTGCCTGCGTTCATCAGGGTTATGAACTCTATGGTTCTGACCGCAGCTTTGCGGAGAGCGTTGCCGCGCTGCGCGCCGCGTTTCCGTCGGCCGACATCGAAGTGGTTTTGCCACGTAGCGGGCCGATCGTGCGGATTCTGGAAGCGCATGCCAGCCGGATCGTATTCGAACCGCTGTGGGTGCTGAGGCGCCAGGCCATTGCGCGCCTTGCGACCGTCGAGATGGCGCGATTGCCAATTGCCGTGTTCAGGGCGTGGCGGCGGCTCAAGGATTGCGACCTCGTCTATGTCAACACCTCGATCGTGGCCGACTACGCGCTGGCCGCACGCCTTCTTCCCCAAAAGGCCGTCCTGCACATCCACGAAATCCCCGAAGGCGCCATGCGCAGGATACTCGTCGGCCTGATGCGCTGGAGCCATGCCGATCTGATCTTCAACTCGCGCGCGACGCGCGCCGCTTTCGGCGATCCCAAGACCGCGCGCACGCATGTCGTCTACAACGGCGTTGCCGGGCCGGCGGCGGTCGAACCGACCACCTATGACGGCAAGCGCCCATTGCGGGTGCTGCTGCTCGGCCGCATCAACCGGATCAAGGGGCAGGAAATCCTGCTGGAGGCGATCGCCGCGATGCCGGCAGAACTCCAGTCGAGGATCGAGGTGCGGCTGGTCGGCGGCGCCTTCGAAAGCACCGAGCGCGAGCATGCGCTTGCCGAACTGGTCGAAACCATGGGGCTTACCGGGCGCGTCAGAGTCCTGCCTTTCATTCCCGACCCTTCGGAGCATTATCGATGGGCCGATATCGTCACCGTGCCGTCGCGGCGTCCGGAATCGCTGGGCCGCGTCGCCATCGAGGCGATGGCATACGGCCGGCCGCCGCTTGTGTCGGCGATAGGCGGGCTGGTGGAAGTGGTCAGCGACGGGGAGACCGGCTGGCATGTTCCGCCCGGCGACGCAGCAGCTCTTGGCGCGAAATTGCAG
>NZ_RZRK01000396.1:0-5670 GCF_003997835.1 Mesorhizobium sp. M7A.F.Ca.CA.004.12.1.1 | reverse complement strand
GCACTGGCTGCCTGAATTTCAGGGCATGACCACGTTGGAGGAGCAGTAGCGCCGGTCCGGCACCGCGCCTCAATCGTCGCCTTCAACGACCCTCAGCCTGAGCTGCCCGGTTTTCGAATCGGCAACGCGCGCGCCAGTATCGACCTTCGCGGCGGGAGCCCGTGACGCTGCGTCCGCGGCGGCATCGCCGTCGGGCTGCGCGCCGAATTCCAGTGCCTCGATCTTCTGGCCGCGCTTGGTGACCTTCGACGTCGAAACCAGGATGTCGTCGATGTCCTTGGCCGACTGACCGAAATGCACCTGCAGCTTGCGCACCCGCTCGTCGACGCGCGCGACATCCTCCATCAGCCGGATGACTTCGCCCTGAATCAGGTGCGCCTGTTCGCGCATGCGGGCATCCTTGAGGATCGCCTGGATGACCTGGATCGACAGCATCAGCAATGACGGCGAGACGATGACGATTCGGGCGCGGTGCGCCTTGTGGACGATCGCCTCGAAATTCTCGTGGATCTCGGCGAACACTGATTCCGACGGCACGAACATGAAGGCGGTGTCCTGCGTCTCGCCCTGGATCAGGTATTTTTCCGAGATATCGCGGACATGGATCTCGATGTCGCGGCGGAAGGCCTGCGAGGCGGCCTTCTGCAGGTCGGCGCCATCGGCGGCGCGGATGGCATTCCAGGCCTCGAGCGGAAACTTGGCGTCGATGGCCAGCGACGGCGCGCCGTTCGGCATCTTCACCAGGCAGTCAGGACGGCTGCCGTTCGACAGCGTCGCCTGGAATTCATAGGCGCCGTGCGGCAGGCCGTCGGCGACGATCGCCTCCATGCGAGACTGGCCGAAAGCACCGCGCGTCTGCTTATTGGAGAGGATCGCCTGCAGCTGCACGACCTGGCCGGCGAGCGACTGGATGTTGCCCTGCGCGACATCGATGATGGCCAGCCGCTCCTGCAATTTGGCCAGGCTCTCATGCGTGGATTTGGTCTGCTCGGTCATGGTCTGGCCGAGCCGGCCGGTCATGGCGTCGAGGCGCTGGCCGATCGACTGCGTCAGCTCCGCCTGCCGTGCGCCGAACACTTCGGCGATGGCGCCCATACGACCCTGCATTTCGGCCTGCTTTTGCAGAATGCCGGCCATCCGCACTTCCGCATCGCGGGCATGATCGGCGGCTTCCGCAGCCGCGACGGCGCGCGCCTTCGCCGACCGCCACAGCGCAATGACCAGCGCCACGAACAGGGCCAGAAACAGCAAAGCGCCGAAGGCCAGCGCATGGCCGAGCGTGACGGTTGTGGCGCCAAGCCGGGCGACAGGTTCGGAAAGGATGGTGCTCAAATCATTCATGTGGACAGCATAAACGATTCGCGCTGCCGGCACAGATCAAAACGTGAACGAGCCTCCAGCCTACCGGTTGACGCTTTTCTCTGGAGGTCTTAGGTGGAACGCCATGTCGATCAAGCCGCTCATCATCCTTCCCGACCCCATCCTGCGCCAGGTTTCCAAGCCGGTGGAGCGTGTCGACGCACCTTTGCGCAAATTAGCCGACGACATGCTGGCGACCATGTATGACGCGCCGGGCATCGGATTGGCGGCAATCCAGATCGGCGAGCCGCTGCGCTTGCTGGTGATCGATCTGGCCAAGGAAGACGAGACGCCGGCGCCGCATGTCTTCATCAACCCGGAAATCCTGGAGAGCGCCGACGCGCGCTCGGTCTATGAGGAAGGCTGCCTGTCGATCCCGGATTATTACGCCGAGGTCGAACGCCCGGCCTCCGTGCGGGTCAAATATGTCGACCGCGACGGCAAATTGCAGGATATGGAGGCCGAGGGCCTGATGGCCACCTGCCTGCAGCATGAGATCGACCACCTCAATGGCGTCCTGTTCATCGACCACATCTCGAAGCTGAAGCGCGACATGGTGGTGAAGAAATTCAAGAAGCTTGCCAGGGACAAGGCGCCGGGCAAGCTGGCGGGATAGGGCCATGCCCCTTCGCGTCATCTTCATGGGTACGCCGGAGTTTTCGGTGCCGACTTTGCGCGCGATCGCCGAGGCTGGCCATGAGATATCAGCCGTCTATACCCAGCCGCCGCGCGCCGCAGGGCGGCGCGGGCTGGAGTTGACGCCATCGCCGGTGCAGCGCGAGGCGGAGCGGCTGGGCATTGAAGTCCGGGCGCCGGTTTCGCTCAAGGGCGAGGCCGAGCAGGCCGCTTTCCGTGCCTTGCAGGCCGATGTCGCCGTGGTCGTCGCCTATGGCTTGCTGCTGCCGAAGGCGGTTCTCGAGGCGACCCGGCTCGGCTGCATCAACGGCCATGCGTCGCTTCTGCCGCGCTGGCGCGGTGCCGCGCCGATCCAGCGCGCCATCATGGCCGGCGACCTGGAAAGCGGCATGATGGTGATGCGCATGGAAGAGGGGCTGGACACCGGCCCGGTCGGGCTGGTTGAAAAATGCGCCATCGAACCCGATATGACAGCCGGCGATCTGCATGATCGGTTGATGAGTGTCGGTGCTGCCTTGATGGTGGAAGCGCTGGCGCGACTGGAAAGGAATACCCTGACATTCACCACACAAGCTGTGGATGGGGTGACCTACGCCAAGAAAATCGATAAATCCGAGACTCGCGTGGACTGGACTCGCTCAGCAAGTGAGGTCCACAATCATATTCGCGGCCTGTCACCCTTTCCCGGCGCGTGGTCGGAGATAGGAATTGGCGGCCGCCAGGAGCGGCTGAAACTGCTTCGCTCGACGCTGTCGCAAGGCCTGTCGCTTTGGGAAGAGTTGGGCGAGTCGGGAGGAATTCTCGATGACCGGCTGACGGTCGCCTGCGGGGCAGGCGCGATCAGGCTGGTCGAAGTTCAACGCGCGGGCGGAAAGCCCGCTGCCGCGTCGGAGTTCCTGCGCGGGGCCAAGATCGAAAAAGGACTGAAATTCTCATGAGCATGATGTCGATACGCGCGGCAACGCCGCGGGATCGCGAGGCCATCCGCCTCGTCGAGGAACACGCTTTCGGCCAGCAGGCGGAGGCCGGTCTGGTCGACGCGCTGGTGACCGGCGGCGACGCTGTTGCCGAACTGGTGGCGGAAGAGGACGGCCAGGTGGTCGGCCACATCCTGTTTTCGCGGCTGTTCGTCCAGAATGGCGGCAAGACTTTCGCGGCCGTGGCGCTGGCACCGCTGGCGGTGGAGCCCTCGTTCCATGGCAGCGGCATCGGCGGCGCGCTGATCCGCGAGGCGCATATCCGCCTCAGGGATGCCGGCGAAACGCTGGCCGTGGTGCTCGGCGACCCCATCTATTACGGGCGTTTCGGATATAGCCACACGCGTGCCGAGAACTTCGAGAGCGAATACCAGGGCGAAGCGCTGCAGGCGCTGGCCTGGGGCGACGCGCCTGAGGCCGGCACACTGGTCTACGCCTCCGCCTTCACCGCTCTCGCCGCGTAGGCGAGAGCGTATAGCCGCCCGGCATGCCGCGTTTTCGCCTCGACATCGAATATGATGGCAGTCTGTTTGCCGGCTGGCAGCACCAGGCGGATCAGCCTTCGGTGCAACAGGCGATCGAGCGGGCGATCGAAAAATTCTGCGGCGAAGCGATCCGGCTGCGCGCCGCCGGCCGCACCGATGCCGGCGTCCATGCGACCGCGCAGGTGGCGCATGCCGACCTCGCCAAGGCGTGGCCGGGCGACAAGGTGCGCGATGCAGTCAACGCCCATCTGCAGGCGGCCGGGGCGCGCATCGCCATCCTGAAAGCGACGGTCGTCTCCGACAGCTTCGACGCCCGCTTCTCGGCCATCGGCCGCCACTATCTCTACCGCATCCTGAACCGCCGTGCCCCGGCCGCGCTCGACAAGGGCAAGGTCTGGTGGGTGCCGAAGCGGCTCGACGCCGGCGCCATGCACGAAGCGGCGAAAGTCCTGCTGGGACGGCATGATTTCACCACCTTCCGCTCGACCCAGTGCCAGGCCAACAGCCCGATCAGGACGCTGGAACGGCTCGATGTGAGCCGACAGGGCGACATGATCGAGGTCAGGGCTTCGGCGCGCTCGTTCCTGCACAATCAGGTACGTTCGATGGTCGGCTCGCTCAAGCGCGTCGGCGACGGCGGCTGGACTGCGGCCGACCTGAAAACGGCGCTCGAGGCGCACGACCGCGCCGCCTGCGGACAGGTGGCGCCACCCGACGGGCTGTTTCTCACCGGTGTCGATTATCCAGTCGAGACGAGCCCGGACAGGCTCTGAACTCCGGCATCGTCCGGCACGGTGATGCCGAGCAGCGTCTGCAGGCCGAACAGCACCAGCAGCGAGGCGATGAACATGCCGACGAAAACGGCGGTGCCGACCGATGCGCCCCTGCCGATCGTGGCGTTGGTCATGCGCCAGGTCAGCACCATCGACAGGGCAAACAGGAACAGCGACACAAGACTCGCAGCCTGGCTTGCGGACGACAGGAAAAGCCGGATCAGCGCCGAGGGCAGCATCAGCCAGGCGGTGATGGCCGAAGCCCAGTTGCTGGCGACGACGTAGTGGACGAAGCGGCCGCCTATGCCGGCGCGCGGCGCGATCAGGGCGAGCGCAATCAGCGGCAGCACCCAGGAGCCGATGTCGACCGTCGCCAGGCGCACCAGCATGCTGAAGCGGCCCGCGAAGGCGTCGGGATCGCCGAGTTCGTTGGCGATGCCGACCCAGCCGACGATCAGCGCCGGTGCAGCAACGACAATGGCGAAGAAGGAATTCCAGAAGCCGTCGGCCGACAGGTCGAGCAGGCGCAGGCCGTCGGCCTTGCCGAGCATCAATCGCCAGGCGCCCGTCAGCGAAGCTTGGGTTTCGTCCGCCGAAAGCATGCTGTTCAGCCCTGTCCGAACCAGTCTTCTATGAAGCGCTGGTAGATTTGCGTCAGCGTTTCCAAATCGGCAATGGCGACGCGCTCGTCGACCATATGCATTGTCTTGCCGACCAGCCCGAACTCGACCACCGGACAATAGTCCTTGATGAAACGCGCGTCGGACGTTCCACCGGAGGTCGACAGCGTCGGCTCCTTGCCGACCGCCGACTTGATCGAGCCGCGCAGCGTTTCGATAAGCCTGTCGTCGCGGGTCAGGAAGACATGGCTCGGCCGGTCGCGCCAGACGAGCTCGTAGTCGACCGGCGTCTTCTTGCCCTGCCGGTACTTCCTGCGCCTGGCCGCCTGGTCGAGCCGGTTGTGGATCTCGGCCTGCAGGGTCTCGTCCGTCCAGGTGTCGTTGAAGCGGATGTTGAAGGTCGCGGTCGCTTTGGCCGCAATGACATTGGTGGCGGGGTTGCCGACATCGATGGAGGTGATCTCCAGATTGGTCGGCTGGAAATCCCTGGTCCCCTTGTCGAAAACCGGATGCAGCAAGGCGTCGACCAGGCTCATCAGCCCGCGCACCGGATTGTCGGCAAGCAGGGGATAGGCGACATGGCCCTGGCGGCCATTGACGGTGACCGCGCCGGACATCGAGCCGCGGCGGCCGATCTTGATCATGTCGCCGAGAGCGTCCGGATTGGTCGGCTCGCCGACGACAGAGGCATCCCATTTCTCGCCCCGCGAAGCCGCCCATTCGAGCAGCTTCACCGTGCCGTTGATGGCCGGGCCTTCCTCGTCGCCGGTGATCAGCAGCGAGACCGACCCTTTCGGACCGCCATTGGCCTCGACATGGC
>NZ_RZRK01000395.1:0-5679 GCF_003997835.1 Mesorhizobium sp. M7A.F.Ca.CA.004.12.1.1 | reverse complement strand
GGATGACGTGGCAGTCCTCGTTGCCCGTGGTCGTGGCGATGCCGCTGCGGCCGCCCTTGGTCACCGCCATGAAATGATGCGGCTGGGCAGCCGATTTCACCGCCTCGGCGGCGATGCGCAGATTGCCGTCGGTGCCGTTCTTGAAGCCGACCGGGCAGGAAAGGCCCGAGGCGAGTTCGCGGTGGATCTGGCTCTCGGTCGTGCGCGCGCCGATCGCGCCCCAGGCGACCAGGTCGGCAATGTATTGCGGCGTGGTCATGTCGAGGAATTCGGTCGCCGCCGGCAGGCCGAGATTGTTGACGGCCGACAGCACGTTGCGCGCCATCCGCAGCCCCTTGTCGATGTTGAAGCTGCCGTCGAGGTCGGGATCGTTGATCAGGCCTTTCCAGCCGACCGTCGTGCGCGGTTTCTCGAAATAGACCCGCATCACGATCTCCAGCCGGTCCGACAGGCTCTCGCGCAGCGCCGCCAGACGGCTGGCATAGTCGACGGCCGCGACCGGATCGTGGATCGAACACGGGCCGACAATGACGAGCAGCCGGTCGTCGGTGCCGTTCAGGATGGCATGGGTTGCGTTGCGCGATGCGCTGACGGTGCGCGTCGCCGTCAAAGTGCGCGGGATCTCCCGCATCACCTCGTCCGGCGTACTCAGTTCTCGGATTTCCTTGACTCGGAGGTCGTCTGTGGTGGTCAACACGGCTTTCTGCTCCTGTCGAGAGCATGATGCCGAAAAGTGTGAAGCGGTTTTCGGACGACATCATGCTCCTCTTTGATTTAGAGGGAACCTGCCGGCTGAAACAAAAAAGCCGCCAGGTATGGCGGCTGTTCGGATCTTGTTGCTGCAATCTTCAGATCGAGCGCAATCCTCCCGCCGCCAGCGAGCTCCTAAAGTACCAATATGTGGCGGTCAGGTTGATCATGAGGTTCATATAGTCGATGCGGAGGCGCTTGTCACGTGCCGTAGATGAGTTGGCGAAATCGCTGGCGAGAGCGCTCCTCTCCCCGTCACTATACGGGGAGAGGATGCCGGCAGGCAGGTGAGGGGCGGCGCTTGCGTCAACGGATAGGACAGGGCCAAAAAGCCCCGACTTCAATCGACCCTCTAACTATCAAAGTCGGCGCTGCCCTCATTGCCCTGCCGGGCATTTCTCCCCGTATAGTGACGGGGAGAAACGGGCCGGCCGCGACGCTGACCCTATTCCGGAGACGACCCCGCAATGCTCTGGTCATAGTCGACCAGCGATCCGGTCATGACGCCGGACTGCGGGCTGACCATGTAGCTGATCAGCCGCGCCAACTGGTCCGGCTTCACCAATTGCCCCATCGGCTGCGCGGCTTCGGCCTTTGCCAGCCAGTCGTCCGGCGCATCGTGCCACTTCTTCTGCACGATGTCCTCGCCCTCCGTGTCCATCCAGCCGGGCAGCACCGCATTGCAGCGGATGCGGTTGTAGCGATAGGCATTGGCGACGTTCTTGGTCAGCGTCATCAGCGCGCCCTTGCTGGTTGAATAGGGCGTCAGGAACGACTGGCCGGTATGCGCCGACATCGACAGCACGTTGACGATCGAGCCGGGTGCCTTCTTTTCCAGGAGATGCGCCACCACGCCTTGCATCAGGAAGAACGGGCCGCGCACATTGGTATCGAAAATCGTATCGAACAGCTCTTCGGAGGTTTCGACCAGAGAACCGCGCGCCGAAGTGGCGGCGGCGTTGACCAGCGCGTTGACGGTGCCGAAATGCGAGATCGCGGTGGCGACCGCGCGCTTGCAGTCCGCCACTTTTGACACGTCGGCGCTGATGAAGATCGCGTCGACGCCCGCCTTCTTGAAATGGGCGACGGCCTTGTCGCCCTTCTCCTGCGATCGGCCGATGAGCGCCAGTGCCCGGCAACCTTCGTCGGCCAGCGCTTCGGCAACGGCAAAGCCGATGCCTTGCGCGCCGCCGGTGACGATGGCGCGCGTCTTCGAATTGCGATCGGCGGATGTGCTCATCGCTCTGCTCCCTGTACCCTAGTTTCCGGTTCTTACTTGTCGAGACGGACGGTCTTGCCGGTCGTTGCTGATTTCAGCGCCGCGTCGGCCAGCTTCAGCGCCACCAGCCCATCCGCACCGCTCGGCGACGCTTTCTTGCCCGAGGTCGCGGCCGTGATGAACGCGGCGATCTCAATAGCGTAGGCGTCGAGATAGCGGGTCATGAAGAAGTCGTGCAGCGGCGGGCGGGTATAGCCCTTCTCGTTGGCCAGTTCGATCGACACCGGGCGCTGGTTCTCGGCGGCAACCATGCCTTTCGAGCCATGCACCTCGATGCGCTGGTCGTAGCCATAGGTGGCGCGGCGCGAATTGGAGATGACCGCCTGCTTGCCGGAAGCGGTTTCCAGGATGACGCTGACGCTATCGAAATCGCCGGCGGCACCGATCTTCTTGTCGACCAGCACCGAGGCATGGGCGCTGACCGCCACGACCTCTTCGCCGAGCAGGAAGCGCGCCATGTCGAAATCATGGATGGTCATGTCGCGAAAAATGCCGCCCGAGCGCTTGATGTAGTCGATCGGCGGCGCGCCGGGATCGCGCGAGGTGATGGTGACCATCTCGACGGTGCCGATGGCGCCGTCGTCGATTGCCTTGCGCACGGCGGCGAAGTGCGGATCGAAGCGGCGGTTGAAGCCGACCATCAGCGTCGCCTTGGTCTTCTCGACCACGGCCAGGCACTTCTCGACGCGCTTGACGTTGAGGTCGATCGGCTTCTCGCAGAAGATCGCCTTGCCGGCCTTGGCGAAGCGCTCGATCAGATCGGCATGGGTGTCGGTCGGCGTGCAGATGACGACGGCGTCGATATCACCGGCTTTCTCGATATCCTCGATGCTGCGCACCTCGGCGCCATAGGCGCTCGCCAGCTCTTTGGCGGCCTTCTCGAACGCATCGGCGACGGCAACCAGTTTGGCCTGCGGATTGGAGCCGACGGCGCGGGCATGGACCTTGCCGATGCGGCCGGCACCGAGGAGAGCGAAGCGAACGGTCATGATATTTCCTCTGGGGGATGGGTTAGAGAGAGTTGTGTCCGCACCTTCCTTTTGGGGGAAGGTGGCAAGTCTATTTTTCGAGCGCGCCAGAAAACAGGATGACCATCCTGTTTAGGCCGCGAGTTCCGCCTCCCCGGTCTTGGCGCCGGTGATGTAGGAGACGATATCGTTTCCGTCGGTGTTCTCCTTGCGCAGATTGGCGACGATGCGGCCGCGCCGGAACACGACGATACGGTCGCAGAGATCGAACACCTGGCGCATATTGTGGCTGATCAGGATCAGCGGCTCGCCATTGTCCTTGAGCGTACGGACGATGTTTTCGACCTGCGCGGTCTCCTGCACGCCAAGGGCAGCCGTTGGCTCGTCCATGATGATCAGCTTGGAGGCGAAGGTCGCGGTGCGGGCGATCGCCACGCACTGGCGCTGGCCGCCTGACATGTGGCGGATGGTGTTGGACAGATTGGGGATCTTCACCGCCGTGCGGACGAGCGCCGCCTCGGTCGCCTTGCGCATGTATTTGCGGTCGAGGATCGAGAACGGGCCGAGGTTGAACAAAACCTTCTCGCGGCCGAGGAACAGGTTCGAAGGCACGTCGAGATCGTCGGCCAGCGCCAGGTTCTGGAACACGGTCTCGATGCCCGCCGTGCGAGCCTCGATCGGCCCGGCAAAATTCACTTCCTTGCCGTCGAACCAGATCTGGCCGCTGGTGCGCTGCTCGACACCGGTGATCTGGCGCACGAAGGTCGACTTGCCGGCGCCGTTGTCGCCCATGATGGCGACATGCTCGCCCTTGCGCAGTTCGAAATTCGCCCCTTCCAGCGCGTGCACGCCGCCATAGCGCTTGGTCAGGTTTTCAGTCTTCAGGACGATGTCTGACATGGTCATGCCCTCATTGCCCGCAGGCGTTGGCGCCACTGGTCGAGAACCACCGCACCGACGATGATCACACCCTTGACCATCTCCTGGTAGTAGGCGTCGAGGCGCAGGAAGGTGAAGCCGGAGATGATGACGCCGAAGATCAGCGAGCCGATCACCGTGCCGATGATCGAGCCGCGGCCGCCCGACAGGGAGACGCCGCCGATGACCGCCATGGCGATGGCGTCGAGTTCGTACATCACGCCCATGCCGGACTGCGCGGTCAGGTTCTTGGAGCTCAGCACCACGGCGGCGAGCGCGGCGAGAATGCCGGCGATGACGTAGACCAGGATCTTGTGGTTGGCGATCTTGATGCCGGACATGCGCGCGGCATCCTCGTTGGAGCCGATCGCGTAACAGTGCTTGCCGTACCTGGTGTAGGTCATGATCAGCTGGAACAGGATGGCCAGCGACAGGAAGATGACGACGGGCATCAGGCCTTTGCCGATGCCGGCGAAACTCTCGGTGGGAAACGAGATCGGCTGGCCCTTGGACCACCATTTGGCGATGCCGCGCGCGGTCACCATCATGCCGAGCGTGGCGATGAACGGCGGAATGCGCGTGTAGGCGATCAGCGCGCCATTGACGAGGCCGGCAAACAGGCCGCAGGCGATCGCCACCAGCAGCGGCACGATGACAGGCAGGTCCGTCCAGCCCTGCGCCAGGAACATCGCCTTGGGATTGGGGTTGCCGTTGACCGTCGCCACCTGAGCGAAGCTCATGGCGATCATGGCGGTCGCGCCGACGATCGAGCCTGAGGACAGGTCGATGCCGCCGGTGATGATGACCTGCGTCACGCCGATGGCGATGATGCCGACGATCGACACCTGCAGGATGATGATCTGCAGGCGCGCTTCGTTGAAGATGCCGCCGACGTCGCTGCGTGTGTTGAACAGGAAGCTGTCGCCGAGAAAAATGCGGCCGATCAGTTCGAAGATGACGACGAGAATGACCAGTGCCAGGAAAACATTGAACTCGGCCGGCCATGTGCGCTTCCTCGCATCATAACCGACGCCGCCGACGCCATGAGATGTCTGTGCCACGTATTCTGTCCTCCATCAGCCGCGGTCGCCCTCGCGCCTGCGGCGCTGAGGGAGAGAGGGGAGCGGCGCTGTCTTGATCGAGAGCGCCGCTCCGTATCGAACCGTTGGCGGCTCAGTTCTTCTTCAGGAACTTGTCGATGTTGGCGGGCGTCACCAGCTGGAAGGGCACGTAGACCTTGTGCTCGACCTTCTCGCCCTTGGCGAGCTTGAGCGCCGCATCGAGAGCGCCGGCGCCCTGGCCGGCCGCGTCCTGGAACACGGTTACGTCGAGGTCGCCCGCCTGCATGGCCGCCAGCGCGTCCTGGGTGGCGTCGACGCCGCCGACGACAACCGCCTTCATGTCGATGTTGCCGGCCTTCATCGCCTGGATGGCGCCGATGGCGCTTTCGTCATTGTTGGCGATGACGCCGTCGAACGGCTTGCCGGTCGACAGCCAGTTGGTCATCAGGTTCTGCGCCTCGTCGCGGTTCCAGTTCGACGTCTGCTTGTCGATGATCTTGATGAAGCTGCAATCCGGCGTCGCGATCACATCGTCGATGTCCTTGGTGCGCTGCACGGCGGCCTGGTTGGAAAGCTCGCCCATGATCACATAGACATTGGCTTCCTTCTTGCCGGCTTCCTTGAACAGGCGGCAGACTTCCTTGGTCTCGAGCGTGCCGGAATCGGCTTCGTTCGAGGCGACGAAGGCCTGGTTGTCGGGCAG
>NZ_RZRK01000394.1:0-5683 GCF_003997835.1 Mesorhizobium sp. M7A.F.Ca.CA.004.12.1.1 | reverse complement strand
GCACCATGGTGCGGCCTTCGCGCGCCAGGTCGCCGATCACCTTCAGCACTTCACCGACCAGCTCGGGATCGAGTGCGGAGGTGGGCTCGTCGAACAGCATGACGCGCGGATTGATGGCCAGCGCACGGGCGATCGCCGCGCGCTGCTGCTGGCCGCCCGACAGATAGGCCGGATAGACGTCGCGCTTTTCGGCCAGACCGACACGGGCGAGCAGTTTCTCGGCCTCGCCGATCGCCACATCGCGCTTGACGCCAAGCACATGTACGGGAACTTCGATGACGTTTTCGATCAGCGTCATGTGGCTCCACAGGTTGAAGTTCTGGAACACCATGCCGAGCTTGGAGCGGATGCGCTCGATCTGCTTGCGGTCGGCCGGAATGGTGTGGCCGTGGCTGTCGGCCTTGAGCTTGATCTCCTCGCCATTGACGCGAATGATGCCGCTGGTCGGGTTTTCCAGGCAGTTGATGCAGCGCAGCAGGGTGGATTTGCCGGAGCCCGAGCCGCCGATGATGGCGATGACCTCGCCGTCGCGCGCCGACAGCGAGACGCCCTTCAGCACATGCAGCTCACCGAACTTCTTGTGCAGGTTTTCGACGTGGATGGCTTCGGCGGCGCCGTCATGCGCCTTGCCGGATTGGACTGTGGCAGCTTCCACCACGCTCACTGGGTGACCTCTACAGGGTCGGTGGCGGTTCGTCGAACGTCTATCCGGCTAATCAACATATACGCTGTACTGCCCCGCTCCAGACTTCAGCATGGACCCAACGGCGCGAGCCCGTCAATCCTGCTTATTACGGCACTTGCGAGCTTGTTGTGCAAGTGTATAAATAGCCTTCCATGAAATTTTCTCGATTTTTTTCAGCGAAAAAGGACTTCGATGAGCGCTTTCGGATCACAGTCCATGGCGGCGCCGCTGCGCCGCGTGCTGATGCGGTCGGCGGCCAACGCCATGCGCAATGCCGACAGGGCTGCTTGGCACTATGGCCCGGGTTTCAATCCGGCGAAAGCGGCATCGCAGCACGCGCTCCTTGCTGAACTGGTGGCGGCTTCCGGTGCCGAAATCGAATGGATCGAGGACACGGCGGATGGACTTTCGGATTCGGTGTTCACGCACGACCCGTCGCTGATGACCGATCGCGGCGCGCTGATCCTGTCCATGGGCAAGCCGTTGCGCGCCAGGGAGCCCTCGCTGCATGAGGAAACCTACCGAAGGCTGGGTATTCCAATCCTGGGCCGCGTCGAGGTTCCTGGCCAGGTCGAAGGCGGTGATTGTGTATGGCTCGATGCCCGCACGCTGGTGATCGGGCGCGGTGTCCGCTCCAACCAGGAAGGCATCCAGCAGGTTTCCAACCTGCTGACGCCGCTGGGCGTTTCCGTCTACGGCTTTGATCTGCCGCTGTGGCAAGGCGAAGAGGCGTGCCTGCATCTGATGTCGGTGATCAGCCCGCTGGCCGACGACCTCGCACTGGTCTATTCACCGCTTTTGCCGGCCCCGTTCTATCAGATGCTGAAGGCGCGCAACGTCCGGCTGGTCGAAGGCGACGCCGAAGAGTTCGCGGCTTCCAACGGCCTTAGCCTGAACGTGCTGCCGACCAGCCCACACAAGGTCATTGCCGTCGCAGGCTTTCCAAAGACCAAAGCCGCGATGGAAGCCGCCGGCTGCACGGTCGAAATCTTCGAGGCGGATGCGCTCTGCATCGCCTGCGAGGGCGGGCCGACATGCCTGACGCGACCGATCCTGCGCCAATGAATATGCCATCCCGCCGCAGGTTCCGTCGCGAGGGCGAGGAGCGGCGGCGGCAGGATCTGATCGAGGCCACTCTGGACAGCGTGGCGGAACATGGCCTGCAGGGCGCCACCTTGCGCACCATCGCATTGCGTGCCGGCGTCACCGCTGGGCTGATCCGGCACTATTTTCCCGGCAAGGAAGAATTGCTGCAGGAAGCCTATGCAGCGCTGATGGGCCGCATGACCGAGCAGGCGAAAGCGGCTTTGGTCATGGAGAATGCCTCGCCTCGCCAGCGCCTTGCGGCTTTCGTCACCGCCAACCTCAATGCGCCGATCATCGATGCGCGGGTGTTTTCGCTCTGGGCAACCTTCATCGGCCGCGCCAGAGCGGATCCGACCTTGGCCCACGCCCACCGCGAAGGCTACCTTGGTTTTCGCAATGAGGTGGAGGCGGTTGTGGCTGAGGTGCTCGCCGCCGAACGGCGCAATCCGGACGCAAGCCAATTGCGCCACCATGCCATCGCGATTAATGCGATCATCGACGGACTCTGGATCGAAGGCTGCCTGGCCGGCGAGATGTTCTCGGCCGGCGAATTGGCGGCGATCGGCATCAAGACTGTCGAGGCCGAACTAGGCCTCGCGCCGGACGGGGAGGAAAACCAATGACGACACTCGGCGAAGCCCTCATCTCGCTGCTTGAAGCGCATGGCGTCGACACGGTGTTCGGGATTCCGGGCGTCCACACGGTCGAGCTCTACCGCGGGCTGGCGCGCTCGAATATCCGCCACGTCACGCCGCGTCACGAACAGGGCGCCGGCTTCATGGCCGATGGCTATGCGCGCGCCAGCGGCAAGCCGGGCGTCGCCTTTGTCATCACCGGACCGGGGCTCACCAACACCATCACCGCCATGGGGCAGGCACGCGCCGATTCGGTACCGATGCTGGTCATATCAGGCGTCAACGCCACGCCGACGCTGGGCAAGGGGCTGGGCCATCTGCATGAATTGCCGGACCAGCGCGGCATGATGGAGAAGGTGGCGCTGTTTTCGCAGCGCGTTACCGAGGCCGGCGAATTGCCCGGTGCCCTGGCGCAGGCCTTTGCCCTGTTTTCATCGGCGCGGCCCGGCCCGGTGCATATCGAGATCCCGACCGACGTCATGGTCAAGTCGGCGGATGGCATCGCTGCCATGCTGAGCAATGTGACCCCACCCGCGCCGGAAGGTGCCGCAATTGCCAGCGCGGCCAAACTCATCGGTGCCGCGCGCCGCCCGCTGATCCTGGTCGGCGGCGGCGCCAAACGCGCCGAAGCGCCACTGCGGCGTCTGGCCGAGCGGCTGGGAGCGCCGGTCGTCCAGACCACCAATGCGCGCGGCCTGCTGCATGGTCATCCGCTTTGCGTGCCGGCCAGTCCCAGCCTGAAGGCGGTACGGGCGCTGATGGCCGACGCCGACCTGGTCATTGCCGCCGGCACCGAATTCGGCCCGACCGACTATGACGGCTACAGCGATGGCGGCTTTGTCCTGCCCGCCAATCTGATCCGCATCGATATCGGCGCCGACCAGCTTGCCCGCCGCCCGGCGACGGTTTCGATCCAGGCCGATTGCGCTGAGGCGCTCGAAGCGCTGCTTCTGGAAACGGGCCATGTCCGGGCAAGCGAGGGCGGTTCGTCGCGCGCCGCTGCTATACGAAAAACAGCCTTTGCCGAGCTCAATCCGACACTGCAGGCACAGGTGCGCGCCGTCGAGATGATCCGCGACACCTTGCCGGGCGCGCTCATCGTCGGCGATTCGACGCAGCCGATCTATGCCGCCAACCTCTATTACGACCACGACCGCCCAGGCGGCTGGTTCAATGCCGCCACCGGCTTCGGCGCGCTCGGCTATGGCCCGCCGGCGGCGATTGGCGCGGCCCTTGCGATACCCGATGCGCCGGTTGTCTGCCTGACCGGCGACGGCGGCTTCCAGTTCACGTTGCCGGAATTGGGCGCCGCACTCGACGCGCAGGCGCCGGTCATCTTCGTCGTCTGGAATAACAGAGGCTACCGCGAGATCGAAACCTCGATGCTCGATGTCGGTGTCGAGCCGGTCGGCGTATCGCCGGCGCCGCCGGATTTCTGCAAGCTGGCCGAGGCCTATGGCATCGGCGCCGAACGGCTTGCCGACATCGACGCTCTCGCGGACGCGTTGAAGCGCGCCCGGGCCACCGGACTGCCGCGCGTCATCGAAATCACGGTTGACTGAAGGACGGTGCTACGTATTTCCCGTCTCGCCGCCCTGAACCACGGCCGGCCGGTGGGCGGACGCATGCAAAGACGCGACAACTGCCATGTCGAGATGTCAATTGAGTGACGGGGCAAAAGGCGCGACGCTTCGCGTCGGCGGCACAGAAACGACCTAACGATAAAAAAATGACAGGAGCGTCCAAGATGACGGAAACACTTGAAGGCAAGCATATCGTCGTGACCGGTGGAACCGGTGCGCTCGGCGGTGCGGTTGTCGGCAAACTGCTGAGTGACGGCGCGATCTGCCATGTGCCCAACGCCCATGCCGCCGCACCAGCGCATTTTCCCTTCGCCGCGCATGACCGTGTCCAGTTGGTGCACAATGTCGATCTCTCGGACCCTGCCAAGGTCGAAGCGTTCTACAGTCAGGTTCCAGGCCTGTGGGGCTCAATCCACCTGGCCGGCGGCTTCACCGCCGCACCGGTGGAAAAGATCGAGTCGGCGTCCTTTGCCGAGATGATGGACACCAATGCACGCACCGCCTTCCTGTGCTGCCGCGCCGCGATCCGCTCAATGCTGTCGTCGGACACGGCGGGCCGCATCGTCAACGTCACGGCGCGCGCCGGGCTCGATCCGCGGCGCGGCGCTGGCATGGTCGCTTACGCCGCCAGCAAGGCGGCGGTTGCCGCGATGACGGTGGCGATGGCCGAAGAGCTGAAGCACAGGGGCATCCTGGTCAATGCCGTGGCGCCGTCGACACTCGATACGCCGGCAAACCGCGCCGACATGCCGGATGCCGATGTCACCAGATGGGGCAGCCTCGAAGCCGCCGCCGAGGCCATCGCCTACCTTGCCTCGCCGGCCAATCAGGCGATGAGCGGCACGCTGGTGCCGCTTTACGGCAGGGCGTAACCTTCCAACCCTTCACGTCGGTCAAGTCAAAGAAAAACCCCGCCGGATCGCTCCGGCGGGGTTTTTGTTGAGGCCGCGCGCGAGGCGCGGCAGACAGCCGAAGCTTAGCTGCCCTGCTTCTTCAGCGCGGCACCCAGGATGTCGCCCAGCGAAGCGCCGGAGTCGGTCGAGCCGTACTGAGCGACCGCTTCCTTCTCTTCGGCGATTTCCAGCGCCTTGATCGAGACCTGCAGCTTGCGGGTCTTCTTGTCGAAGGCGATGACGCGGGCATCGACCTTCTGGCCAACGGTGAAGCGCTCGGGGCGCTGCTCGTCGCGGTCACGGCTCAGATCGGAGCGCTTGATGAAGGTCTCGATGCCGCTGTCGACCAGCCGCACTTCCAGACCGCCATCCTTGACGCCGATGACTTCGCAGGTGACGACCGCGTTCTTGCGCAGTTCGCCTGAAGTCGCCGCTTCGCCGACCGTATCCTTGGCCAACTGCTTGATGCCGAGCGAGATACGCTCCTTGTCGATGTCGACATCGAGCACCTGCGCCTTGACCATGTCGCCGCGATTGTACTCTTCGATGACCTGCTCGCCCGGACGGGTCCAGTCGAGGTCGGAAAGGTGCACCATGCCGTCCACGTCGCCTTCGAGGCCGATGAACAGGCCGAACTCGGTCTTGTTCTTGACCTCGCCCTCGACCTGGCTGCCGACCGGATGGCTAGAGGCGAAAGCCTGCCACGGATTCTCGAGCGTCTGCTTGAGGCCGAGCGAGATGCGGCGCTTGGCCGGATCGACCTCGAGCACCACCACGTCGACTTCCTGGGTCGTCGACAGG
>NZ_RZRK01000393.1:0-5685 GCF_003997835.1 Mesorhizobium sp. M7A.F.Ca.CA.004.12.1.1 | reverse complement strand
CATCAATCTTCGGGGCAATCTGTTCGATTCGGCGATCATGAAGACCAGCGGCATCTCGCCGGAATTCCGCGAACGCTATCTCTCCAACCCCAAGGATCCCGAGGCTTTCGAAGGTAACGCCATGGTTTTCGACGGGCCGGAGGATTACCACGCCCGCATCGACGACCCGGCGCAAGGCATCGACGAACACACCATCCTGTTCATGCGCGGCGCTGGCCCGGTCGGCTATCCCGGCGGTGCCGAGGTCGTCAACATGCAGCCGCCGGCCTATCTCATCAAGAAGGGCATCCACGCGCTCGCTTGCATCGGTGACGGCCGCCAGTCGGGCACGTCGGGTTCGCCCTCGATCCTCAACGCCTCGCCGGAAGCGGCGATTGGCGGCGGACTGGCGCTGCTCAAGACGGGCGATCGTGTCCGCATCGACTTGCGCAAGGGTACGGCCGACATCCTCGTCACCGACGACGAGATCACCCGGCGCCGCGCCGAGTTGCAGAACAATGGCGGCTTCCACTATCCCAAGCACCAGACACCCTGGCAGGAGATCCAGCGCGGCATGGTCGCGCAGTTCTCGGAGGGGATGGTGCTGAAGCCGGCGGTGAAATACCAGGATGTCGCGCACACCAGCGGTGTCCCCAGAGACAATCATTGATACTGAATCGACGGATGGCGGCTTGATCAAATCAGGCCGCCATCGGTTTTCCGGTTATCCTGGCCGGGTAGGTCGAGAACGGTCACCGTCCTTGACAAGCGCGCCCAACAAATCCACCATCATGACAAGGGGTGCATCGCGACGACCCCGTGAGGCGTCAGCCCAACGTTCGCGTCCAAGCTTCTCTTTTCAGGAGGTGGACGCCATGCCGTCAACAACCGCTATCACCGTACCGCAATTGTCCCGGCTCATAGGTCTGCCGGGTGCACCTGTCATCATCGATGTTCGCATCGAAGAAGATTTCGAAGCCGATCCGCGCCTGTTGCCGGCCTCGTGCCGGCGCGATTTCAAAACCGTTTCGACCTGGGCGGCCGAGTTTGCCGACAAGCCGGTGGCCGTCGTCTGTCAGAAGGGGCAAAAGCTCTCGCAAGGCGTCGTCGCATGGATGCGCCATGAGGGGATATCAGCCGAATCCCTTGAAGGCGGCTTTGAGGCCTGGCGCGATGCCGGGGGGCTTCTGGTCCGCACCGCCAAGTTGCCGCCACGCAATGAAAAGGGCGCCACCGTCTGGGTGACGCGATCCCGCCCGAAGGTCGACCGCATCGCTTGCCCATGGCTGATCCGGCGTTTCCTCGACCCCGACGCGGTGTTCCTGTTTGTCGAACCCGCTGAAGTATTGGCTGTTGCCGACCGCTTTCAGGCCGTGCCGTTCGACATCGACAATGTGTTCTGGAGCCATCGCGGCGAACGCTGCACCTTCGACACGATGATCGAGGAGTTCGGGTTGGAATCCGGGGCGCTCGATCGCCTGGCGTTGATCGTGCGCGCGGCCGACACCGCAAGCCTCGACCTGGTGCCCCAGGCGGCCGGTTTTCTGGCTGCCTCGCTCGGTCTGTCGCGTATGTACCGCGACGATTTGGAACAACTGGAAGCAGGCATGCTGCTCTACGACGCGTTCTTCCGCTGGTGTCGCGACGCCACCGAAGAAACGCACAACTGGCCCGCTGCAGGTAAACCATCATGACCATTCTTGTCCCCGACAATAAGGCGGTGACCGTCGAGCCGCCGGCTGCGCCGACCTTCGCGGAAGCCACGAAGGTCTGGGCGAAAATCGGATTGCTCAGCTTTGGCGGTCCGGCCGGGCAGATCGCGCTGATGCACAAGGAACTGGTCGAGGAGCGGCGCTGGATCGGGGAACGGCGTTTCCTGCATGCGTTGAATTACTGCATGCTGCTGCCTGGCCCGGAAGCCCAGCAACTCGCCATCTACATCGGTTGGCTGCTGCACAGGACGGCCGGTGGCCTTGTTGCCGGCATCCTGTTCGTCGTGCCGGGCGCGCTCGTCATGCTCGCCTTGAGCAGCCTGTACGTCCTCTATGGCGACATGCCGCTCGTCGCGGCGCTGTTTTTCGGGGTGAAGGCGGCGGTGCTCGCCATTGTCATCGAGGCGGTGATCCGGATCGGGCGACGCGCCCTCAAGAACCGGGTCATGGTGTCGATCGCGGTCGCGGCGTTCATTGCCATCTATGCGTTGAATGTGCCGTTTCCGCTCATCGTCCTTCTCGCCGGCCTGACGGGATGGCTGGGGGACCGCGTTGCTCCCGGCCTGTTTTCCGGCTCGGCCCATGGCAAAGACGGTGTTGCCGACTCCAAGGGAGCGGTCGACCTGATGTTCGAGCGTGGCGAACTGGCCCATGTCAAACCTACCAAATGGCACGCGCCGCGCACCCTCGCCATCTGGCTGCCGATCTGGCTCGGGCCTGTTCTTTTGATCTGGTGGTTCACCGGCTCCGCAAGCGTCTGGACCGAGATAGGCCGGTTCTTCAGCCTGATGGCTGTCGTCACCTTCGGTGGCGCCTACGCGGTGCTCGCCTATGTCGCGCAGGCAGCCGTCCAGTCCTTCGGCTGGCTGGCGCCGGGTGAAATGGTGGACGGTCTTGGACTTGCAGAAACGACGCCAGGACCGCTCATCCTGGTGCTGCAGTTCGTCGGCTTCATCGCCGCGTTCCGCCATTCCGGCTCGCTCGACCCGTTGCTTGCCGGATCGCTGGGGGCGCTGCTCACCTTGTGGGTGACGTTCACGCCCTGCTTTTTCTGGATATTCCTCGGGGCGCCCTACATCGAGGCCTTGCGCGGCAACAAGGCATTGTCGGCCGCACTGGGCGCGATCACCGCCGCAATTGTCGGGGTGATCATGAATCTGGCCCTATGGTTTGCTTTGCATGTCATCTTCCGTGAGGTGCACGCGACGGGGCTTGGCATGAACGTGCCGGTGCTTTCGTCCATCGACTGGCGTGCGGCCTTGCTATCCGTGGCCGCGATGGTCGCCATCCTGAAGCTGAAAGTCGGCATGCTGCCGACACTCGCGCTATCCGCCCTTGCAGGGGTCTTGCTGGCGGCGGCTGGTTAGACAGCACCGCCTTTGTAATCCGCTTGCCCACCACCTAAGTGGGCTGGAAACGGAAGGAAACATCATGGCCGGACGGCGCTCTTCCCTCGGCTTCCTCGGAATGTTCGGCCGTTCGGGCGACTTGAGGCAGCTCGACGATGCATTGCGCGGCGCCGATCTGCATCCAGCCCTTGTGCCGGAGGGCGTGAAGCTTACCATCGTCAACCTGATGAAGGATCGCTGGCCCGACGAGCCGCCGCCGGGCACCTATGCGTCGGTGGCACAATTATGCAGCTATTGCATCGCGGGTCCGGAAACCTTCGAGCAAGCCAATGGCCATGATCGGACGCTGGAAGCCGAGCGTCGCATCGAGGCGGCGCTTGAAACCGGCGACAGCCTCGACGCGCAGATCGTGCTGATGACGCTGCATGCCAAGCTCATCAACGCTGAAGTCGTCGACCGATACGGGCTCAGCGCGGAATGACGCGAAAGGCAAGATCTGCTTGATCCCCCGCGGCAGCCGAGCCGATCAGGCCCGGCTGATCTCCTCGAGATACCAGCCGATGTAGCGCAGTTCGTTGTATTCCATCGGCGCGATCGGTCCGGGCACGAAATAGTGCGAGCGCACGCCGCGCGCGGTGTGCTCGATGATCTTCTTGTCCTCTTCGGTGGTGACCTTCCACAGCCAGGTCAGCTTCTCCAGATCGTAGTCCTGGCCCTCGACCGCGTCGCCGCGCACCAGCCAGATCAGCTCCATCTCACAGGTACCAGCTGTTTTCGGGATGAAACGATAGATCATGCCGTGATCGGGATAACAGACGAGAAAGGTCGTACCGCCAAGATGGATCGATGTCACGCCACCATCATAGTCGGTGAAACGGCCCATCAGCGGCGCGACCGGCGAGCCGTCCTTGCTGCCGCTGGAAACGCCGTCATAGAGCGCATAGCGGAAAGTGTGGATCGCCTCCTGTCCGGCGGCCGAGTTCTGCCAGCGGTTGGCGCTGCCGATCTCGATGCCGAGCGCGCAGGTGCGTTGCTCCATCGCGGCATTGAGCTGCTCGATCATCTCGGCCGGTTTTTCCAGCGCATGCGTCTGCGAATATTCCGGATGCGCCGGCCCGCAATGGTAACATTCGACATAGTTCTCGACGGCGAGCTTCCAGTTGGCGTCGAGCGGATAGGACTGACGATACGCCACCTTGGCGTCGCCCCAGCCATATTGGCCGCAGCTCGTGCGCAGCGACTGTTCGATCGGATCGAAATCGAGCGGCGTCTCGGCGAAGGAAATGAAGACCAGCCCGGAAGCGACGCGGACATGAAGCTTCTTCAGCCCGTGCGCCGAGCGGTCGAAATCCTTTGGCATCAGGCGCGCGGCACGCAAGGATCCGTCATTGGAATAGGCCCATGCGTGGTAGGGGCACACGAACATCTTCGCATTGCCCTTCTCCTTGGTGCAGACCTCGGCACCACGGTGGCGGCAGACATTGAGCATGGCATGCACGGTGCCATCCATGCCGCGTGTCAGGATGACCGCCTCGTCGCCCAGCTTGAACAGCTCGAAATCGCCGGGGTTCGGGATAACGCTGGCATGCGCCAGGCAATGCCAGTGGCGGCGAAAGACACGTTCCATGTCGCGCTCGAAGATCGCCGGATCATGATAGAAGGCACGCACCAGGCCGTGACCTGGCCGATGAGATGCCACCAGCCGATCGATCGCGTCGCCGTCGGTGGGTGCTTGCTGGATAGGATGCACACTCATTTGTCGTTCTGCCCGATGGTTGGTCCCGGAGCAATTCCAGGAAAAGTGTGAAGCGGTTTTCTGTTCGGAATTGCGTCAAACGAAGAGCGCAATTCCAGGAAAAGTGTGAAGCGGTTTTCCGTTCTGAATTGGTTCCGGGTGGTGGCTGTATGGCTGCACGAACTCGTCTCCGGTCAGGCGCCCATTTGCGTGCGCGGCAGGTGGATCAGGTTGCCGAAGCGGGCACGCAATCTGTCGTCGACCTGTTTTGGCACGTGGCGCGGAAATCGCTCGGCAAGAATGCGTTTCTTCTCGGTGATCGCACGCAGCAATATATCAGGCCGGCCTTTTTCGTTCCATTCCTTCGGCGAGGAACGATCGCCGAGGGCGGGATAGAAGTGCTCGGTCTGCATCAGCTTGAGCGTTTGTTCGTTGTCGAGATAGTGGCCCGGACCCTTGAGGCAGACCTCGGCGATGCTGTCGATCGACAGGGCCTCGTCAGTCACGTCGATGCCACGCGCGCAGCCCAGGCAATGACCGAGCATGTCGTTGTCGATGACCAGGCTTTCCAGGCAGAAGCCGAGCAGCGAGGCATGCATGCCGGCCGCCTCGTAGACGAGGTTGAGGCCGGAGAGGCCGGCCATCACATTGGTGATGCCCTTTTCGTAGCCGGACTGAATATCGGGCAATTTCGAATCCGTCATGCCGGCGGCGGAGCCACCGGGCAGGTCGTAGAATTGCGCCATCTGGGCACAGGCCGCCGTTGCTACCGACTGCTCGGCCGACCCGCCCGCCATGGCGCCGGTGCGCAGGTCCGACATGAACGGCCATGCGCCGAAGATCGCCGGATGGCCGGGCTTGAGCGCGTTGACATAGACCAGGCCGGCCAGCACTTCGGCCACTGCTTGCA
>NZ_RZRK01000392.1:0-5701 GCF_003997835.1 Mesorhizobium sp. M7A.F.Ca.CA.004.12.1.1 | reverse complement strand
AGCTTCTTCCTTGTTCTCACAGCGGCCTGCCGCCTTCTATTTCCCGCCGCCGCATCAGATATTGTCACTGCACATAGCCGACAGGCTGGCCGGTGACGGGGTGCGCGAACACGCCCATCTCCACACCGAAAATGCCTTTCAGCACATCGCTACGCATGATTTCGCCTGGCGTGCCGCGCGTCAGCAGCTTGCCGTCCTTGAGCGCGATCAGTTCGTCGCAGTAGCGCGCCGCCATGTTGGGATCGTGCAGCACGACGACGACACATAGGTCGCGTTTGCGGCTGAGCTCCTTGACCAGCCCGAGCACCTCGACCTGATGGGCGATGTCGAGTGCCGAAATCGGCTCGTCGAGCAGCATGACGCCGGCGTTCTGCGCCACCAGCATGGCGAGCCAGGCGCGCTGGCGCTCGCCGCCCGACAATTCGTCCACCAGCCGGTCGGCAAAACCCTCCATATCGGTCAGGGCCAGCGCCTCCTCGACATGCTGCCTGTCCTCGGCGCGGAAACGGCCAAGCGCGCCATGCCAGGGATAGCGCCCGAGCGTCGCCAGTTCGCGCACGGTCAGGCCGGTCGCCGCAGGCGTCGTCTGCGGCAGATAGGCAAGCGCGCGGGCAAATTCGCGGGCACCCCATTGCGGCAACGGACGTCTGGCGAAAGTGATGGCGCCTGAACTCGTCGGCTGCTGGCGCGCCATGAGCTTGATAAGCGTCGACTTGCCCGAACCATTGTGGCCGATCAGCCCATAGACGCGCGAGCGCTCCAGTTCGAGCGAGACCGGACCGAGCAGCGTCCGCTCGCCGACGGCAAAGCGCACCGCGTCGATATGGAAGGCAGTCTGGGCATCAATTCCAGCCATGCTCATGGCTTTTCTCCAGTGCGGCCGCCCGCATTTCCAGATTCCGGCATTTCGACGGGTCGTGCCCGGTTGACTATGAAACATGACCTTACTAGTCAACATTGAAGATGACTGCAACGATCAACAAATCGTCGCGACCGGCAATATCGGCACGAAAATTTGGAAACAGGGGGCGCAAAGGATGATTTCAGGACATGGACCGATTTGGCGGAACCGGATAGCGCGCAAGCGCCTGCTGATCGCAACGGTGTCGCTGCCGGCCCTGCTTGGCTGCGGCCATGCACTGGCCCAGGAGACGGTCACCACCACCCTAGACCCGATCAAAGTCCAGGAACGTGTCGAAAGCGCTTTCGGGCCGGTCAAGGGCTACGTTGCCACAAAGGGCTCCACCGGCAGCAAGACCGACACGCCGCTGATCGAGACGCCGCAATCGATATCGGTCATCACCAGGGACCAGATGGAAGCGCAGGCCGTCGACAGCCTGAACAGCGCGTTGCGCTACACACCCGGCGCCACCGGCAATCTCTACGGCACCGACAATCGCGGCCTCGGCCTGCAGTTGCGCGGCATTTCGAACGCCAGCGGCGTCTTCTACAGGGACGGGCTGCAGCTCAAGGAGAGCAATTTCACCCTGTTCACCGCACTCGATTCCTATGGCGCGGAACGCTACGAGGTGCTGCGCGGACCGGCGTCGGTACTTTATGGCCAGGCAAGCCCCGGCGGCATCATCAACTATGTCAGCAAGCGGCCAACCGAGGAAAACCTGCGCGAGGTCGAATTCGGTGGTGGCAGCTTCAACCGGTATGAAGGCAAGTTCGACTTCAGCGGTGCCGTGAACGCCGACAAGTCGCTGCTGTTTCGCCTCACCGGCGCCGCTCACATGGGCGACACGCAGACCGACTTCGTCAAGGACGACCGCATCTTCATCGCGCCGGCGATCACCTGGCAGCCCGATGCCGACACCAGCCTGACCATCCTCGCCAACTATCAGCGCGATCGCTCGGGCTGGGCGATGCAGTATCTGCCTGCCTACGGCACGGTCATACCGGGCAAGGACGGCAAGTACCTGCCGAACAGCATGTTCGTCGGCGAACCCGGCTTCGACTCCTACAACAACGACCAGGCCTCGATCGGCTACGAATTCGATCACCGTTTCAACGAAACCTGGCAGGTTCGACAGCATGCCCGCTACGTCCACCTTACCCACACCGAGGAAGGCGTCTTTGGTGGCGGACTGACGGACTCGAACGGCCTGGAACCTTCAAGCGGCGACTACTACCGTTATGCAGATGCCGGCGGCACCAAACTCAGCGGCGTCACCATCGACAACCAGGCACAAGCCGATTTCGACACCGGGCCGCTCGCCCACACGCTGCTCGTCGGCCTCGACTACAAACGCTATACTTACCGCGACTATGCCTCGGAAGGGACCGTCGAGGACGGTTTCAACGTCTTCGATCCGGTTTACGGGTACCCGATCACCGATCTGACGCCCTACACCGATACCGACACCACCCAGCAGCAAGTCGGTCTCTATGCGCAGGACCAGGTAAAGCTCGGCAACTGGCGGCTGACCCTTGGCGGCCGCCAGGATTGGTCGGACGCCAAGGTCTACGACAATCTGGCCGGCGGCTACATTCCCGAGCAGAAGGACAACGCCTTCACCAGCCGGGCGGGGCTCGTCTATCTCGCCGACAACGGGCTTGCGCCCTATGTCAGCTACTCCGAATCGTTCCAGCCCGTGGCCGGCGCCGACAGCGACGGCAATCTGTTCGTGCCCGAGACCGGCAGGCAGTACGAGATCGGGCTGAAATACCAGCCGACCGGGTGGAATTCCTTCATTACGGCATCGGTTTTCGACCTGACCCGACAGAATGTCGTGCGCTATGGCAATGAGGGCCGGCCCGACGACATGTTCCAGACCGGCAAGATCCGCTCGCGCGGCGTCGAACTCGAGGCCGTTGCCAGCCTCGATTCCGGCTTCGACCTGAGAGCGGCCTACACCTATCTCGACACCAGGATCACCAAGGCGACTTCTGTTGTTGATGATAATGGGAGTTCGATCAGCAATGAAGGCAATACGCCCTTCGGCGTGCCGAAGCATTCCGCGTCGCTGTGGGCGAATTACACCTTCGGCAGCGGCCGCCTGGAGGGCCTGGGGCTGGGCGCCGGTGTCCGCTATGTCGGCTCGACCTATGGCGACGACGCCAACAGCTTCAAGGTCCCATCGGTCGTGCTTGCCGACGCGGCGGTGCATTACACCTGGCAGAACGCCACGCTCAGCCTCAATGCCAGCAATCTGTTGGACAAACGCTATGTCGCCTCCTGTTTCTCTTCGGGCTTCGGCTGCTTCTACGGCGAAGGCCGCAGGATCAACGGTTCGGTGAAATACACATGGTAAAAGCAATGTGGCGGGCCGGCCCAAAATGGCGGCGCTGACACGGCGCCAGTATCTTGCCGGCCTCGCCGCGACCGGCCTCGCTTTGCCGGGCGGCATGGCACGCGCGGCACCTGCCCGCGTCGTCTGCCTGGAATGGACATCGGCCGAACTGGTGGTCTCGCTCGGCCTGTCGCCGCTCGCCGTCGGCGACACCAGGGGTTATGGCGACTGGGTGCAGGGCCCGGCGCTGCCGCAGGCCACCATCGACCTGGGATCGCGCAGCGAGCCCAATATCGAACTGCTTCGGGAGTTGCGGCCCGACCTGATCGTCGGCGCCTATGGCTATGGCTTGGACGAGAACAGCTTCACCAGATTGGCGCCGACCTTCAACGTGCCGTTCTACAGCGGCAAGGCTCCACCTTACGCGCAGGCGCAACAGGTGACGCTGCAGCTTGGCGACATGCTTGGCCGCAGGACGGAAGCAGAAAACCTTGTCGGGCGCACCGAAGCCTCGATCGCCCAAGCGCGTGCCAGGCTGGAGCGGGCGGTGCAAAAACCGGTCTGCGTCGTCAGCATGTTCGACGATCGCCATGTCCGCGTCTACGGCGCCGGCAGCCTGCTGCAGGATGTCCTCGACCGGCTCGGCCTCGTCAACGCCTGGACCGGCGCCACCAATGAATGGGGTTTTTCGACGGTCGGCATCGAGGAACTGGTCGCCGTCGGCGAGGCGCAACTGATCTCGCTCGATCCGATCCCGCCGCACGTCAGGATCAGGATTGCCCGCAGCTCGCTCTGGGCCAATCTGCCCTGCGTCCGGAACGGCCAGGTGCGGACCATTCCGCCGGTCTGGCCGTTCGGCGGTCTCACTGCTGCCGCGCGTTTCGCCGAATTCGTGGCAGCGGCATGATCGCTCAGGCAATGTCCCTGCCGCGACAGCGCGACGGCATCGGCGCGTTCATCCTGCTGGTGGCCGTGCCCGCGGGCCTGGCACTGATGCTGACCATCTTCGATCTCATCAACCTTTTCCCGACGCACTTGTGGTGGCATGCGCTCACCGCTCCCGACACATCCGATCCAGCGCAGTTGCTGTATCGCTATGCCTTCCTCCCGCGTGTCGCCGTCAGCATGCTGGCCGGCGCGGCACTTGGTCTCGCCGGTGTCGTCATGCAGCATGTGCTGCGCAACCCGCTGGCCGAGCCGACCACGATCGGCACCAATGCCGGAGCGAGCCTCGCATTGGCGGCCGCCACCCTCTACGCACCATGGTTGCTGGAAGGTGGCCGCGAAGGCGTGGCGCTGGCTGGCGGCGCGCTCGCCACATCAGCCGTTTTCGCACTGGCGCGCGGGCGCAGCTTTTCGCCAGTGTCGATCATCATCGCCGGCCTCGTCGTCAGCCTCACTTTCGGCTCGGCCGGCGCGCTGCTGATGGCGCTCAACCGCGAATACACCGAGGAGCTGTTCATCTGGCAGAGCGGCTCGCTGGTGCAGAATGGCGACGCGGCGGTCCTTGTTCTGGCGCCATGGCTGCTGGCCGGCATCTGCGCCGCGCTCCTACTCTGGCGACCGCTACGCCTGCTCGACCTCAGCGACGACGGCGCGGCATCGCTCGGCACCCGGCCGGCCGTCATCCGCCTTGCCGGCATGACAGTCGCCGTCTCGCTTAGCGCGCTGGTCGTCGCCGAGGTGGGCGTCATCGGTTTCGTGGCGCTCGCCGCCCCGGCGCTGGCGCGGCTGGCCGGAGCGCGCACGCTTGGCCGCCGCCTGGTCTGGTCGCCGCTGGTCGGCGGTGCCCTGCTCTGGCTCACCGACCGGCTGGTGCAGCATTTGCCGTTCACCGGCGAAATCCCCGCCGGCACCGCGACCGCTTTGCTCGGCGCGCCGCTGCTGCTGTTCCTGTTGCCGCGAATGCGAACCACCCCCGAAAGGCAGGCCGACATGGTGTCGTCGATACGCCTGCCGACAAACGGCCTGCCGTTGATCGCGGGCCTGCTGGCGCTCATCCTCGCGGTTGTCCTCGCCATCGGCTTTGGCCGTGGCGCAGGCGGTTGGCACTGGATCGCATCCGCGGATTTGACCGAGCTGCTTGCCCTGCGCGCGCCTCGCGTCGTCGTCGCCCTGTCGGCGGGCGTCCTGCTCGCCGTCGCCGGCACGCTGATGCAGCGCATGACCGGCAACCCGATGGCCGCACCCGAGGTCCTGGGCATTTCCGGCGGCGCCTCTTTCGGCGTGCTGGCGCTGCTGCTGCTCAGCGACAGCTTCGACCGCTCAACAATGCTCGGCGCGGCCTTGGCGGGCGCCTTGCTGGCGCTGACGATCGTCGTGCTGGTCGGGCGACGCAATGCCCTGTCGCCGGAACGGCTGCTGCTTGCCGGCGTCGCCGTTGCGACGGTCGCGTCCGCCTTCGCCGCGCTGCTTCTGGCCAGCGGCGATCCGCGCATGGACTTCCTGCTCGTCTGGCTGTCGGG
>NZ_RZRK01000391.1:0-5759 GCF_003997835.1 Mesorhizobium sp. M7A.F.Ca.CA.004.12.1.1 | reverse complement strand
AAGAAGGAATGCCTGGCGAATTCGAACATTGCCTTGCGGCCGTGTTTCTCGTCGATCAGCATGCCGTAGCCGTCGCGGCCGGCGGCGACCTTCGCAGCCGCCTTGACTGCCAGCACCTTGAATTCTTCGATCCGTGCCGGATCGGCGCCGGCCTTCGCCGCCACATCCTCGAGCTGCACGCGGTGGTCGCACGCGAGCGCCATCAGCGAGGGAATGTCGCGCCGGCGCGTCGTTGCCCAATGGATGTGGTTGATCGCCTCGTCCTTGCGCAACGCCAGATGCTCGCTGCCGTGTTTGAGGAAGAACCGCAGTTCTTCGAAGGTCGGATATTCCGGCGCGCAGAGCAGACGCGACACGGCGAAGGCGCCGCAGGCATTGGCCCAGGTCGCCGCTGTCGCATGATCTTCGCCACCCAGCCAGCCGCGCAGGAAACCGGACATGAAGGCATCGCCGGCGCCCAGCACATTGTAGATCTCGATCGGAAATCCCTTGCCGACGACACCGTCCTCGAGATCGTCGCTGATCGGTCCGTCATAGACGATGCAGCCCATGGCGCCGCGCTTCAGGACGATGGTGGCGGACGACAGCGAGCGGATCGTCTTCAAGGCGCTCAGGCAATCGTCGGCGCCCGACGCGATCATGATCTCCTCCTCGGTGCCGACGATGAGGTCGCAATCGGGCAGCACCGTCTTCAACTGCGCCGAGACCCGGTCCGATTTCACATAGCGCTCGAACCCTTCGGCATGGCCGGCAAGGCCCCACAGGTTCGGCCGGTAGTCGATGTCGAACACCACCTTGCCGCCCTTGGCCTTCATGATGCGGATCGCCTTGCGCTGCGCGGCATCGCTGTTGGGCCTGGAAAAATGCGTGCCGGTGACGACGATCGAGCGCGCCGAGGCGATGAAGGCCTCGTCGATGTCTTCCGGCGCCAGCGCCATGTCGGCGCAGTCCGAGCGATAGAAGATCATCGGCGAAACGCCTTCGTCCTCGACCGACAGCAGCACCAAGGCGGTAAGCCGCTCCTTGTCGGTCTTAAGGCCGTCGACATTGACGCCTTCACGCGTCAGCTGCTCGCGGATGAAGCGGCCCATCTGCTCGTCGCCGACGCGGGTGAGCAGTGCCGAGCGCAGGCCGAGCCTGGCCGTGCCGACCGAGATGTTGGCCGGGCAGCCGCCGACCGACTTGGCGAAGGAGGTGATGTCCTCCAGCCGCGAGCCGATCTGCTGCCCATAAAGGTCCACGGAAGCGCGACCGATAGTGATAACGTCGAGCGGCGCGTATTCAGCGTCCACGGCTTCGCTCATTGGAACCTCCCGTCGGCCTTGTTGTGTTGGGGTACACGCGCGAGCGGCAGCGTGGCGCCGGGAATATGAAATAATAATTCCAATCCATAGTCAATATGGAATGAGTGTTCCTTCCGTGAAAAGTGTCTTTTCGGCGATGGATCAGGCCTTGCGCTTGCGGCCCGTGTCGCGTCGCTTCTCGCCGACGCCGACGGTCAGCGCCATGGCCAGCGCCATTGTCGCCGACAGCGAGCGGAAGCCGGCGAAATCGGCCTCTGCAACCTCGAACCAGACCTTGGCGAACTGGGCGAGCGGCGAAAACGAGCTGTCGGTGATGGCGACGATCGGCACGCCCTGTTCCGAAATGCTGCGCGCTTCCTCGATCGTGGCCGGTGCGTAGGGCGAGAAGGAAATGGCGATGACGGCATCCGCCGGCGTGGCGAAGCCGATCATCTCGGCATTCAGCCCGGCCGCCGATTCGATCAGCTGGTTGCGGATCTTCAGCTTGCCCAGCGCATAGGCGATGTAGGACGCCACCGGATACGAGCGGCGCTTGGCCAGCACGTAGATGGTCTCGGCCTTCGCCAGCAGGGAAATGGCGTCTTCCAGATGCGCGTCGTCCAGCGTGCGCGAAATGTCGTTGAGCGAGGTGCTGGCGGCGGCGACGAAGCCGTCGAAGATCGACCGATGGCCGGCGCCGCCCTCTGCCTTGGCGCGCAGCGCCTGCAGCCTTTCGTCATAGGATGAGTTGCGCTCGCGCAGCCGTTCGCGAAACACCTGCTGCAGGCTGGTGAAACCATCGAAGCCAAGCTGCTGGGCAAATCGGATCAGGGTCGAAGGCTGCACGCCGGCCGAAGCGGCGATGCTGGCGGCGGTGCCGAAAGCGATATCGTCGGGATTGTCGAGCGCATGGGCAGCGATCTGGGCGATGCGCTTCGGCAGGCTTTCGCGCCGCTCCAGGATGGTGGTGCGCAGCGTCTCGAAATCGCGAGGTACCCGTTCGTCCATCGTCGCTCTGTCCAGGCTCATACGTGAAGCGTCCTCTGTGCATCATCATAGCGAGCCTGCGCAAGAACACCATAAAAAATGAGGCAGACATTCCATTCCAAGAGAAAATGGACTAATTCATCCACGCAGCGCTTCAAGCAGTGGAGAAACGGAAAATGGTCGGCGTCGGTCTCATCGGTACGGGTTTCATGGGCAAGTGTCATGCCATCGCATGGAGTGCCGTCAGCGCCGTCTTTCCCGACGTTGCCAAGCCACGGCTGGTCCATCTCGGCGAGGTCAATGAAGAGCTTGCCCGGCGCAAGGCGGGCGAGTTCGGGTTCGCCAAGGCGTCGGGCGACTGGCGTGCCGTCGTCAACGATCCCGAAGTCGATATCGTCTCGCTGACCACGCCCAACCAGTTCCATCCGGAAATGGCCATCGCCATCCTCGAAGCCGGCAAGCATCTGTGGTGCGAAAAGCCGATGGCGCCGAGCTTTGCCGAGGCCGAGGCGATGGCAGCGGCGGCGAGAAAGTCCGGCAAGATCGCGGCGCTCGGCTACAACTACATCCAGAGCCCGGCCATCCGCCACATCGGCGCTTTGCTGGAAGAGAAGATCATCGGCGAGGTCAACCATCTGCGCATCGAGATGGACGAGGACTTTATGGCCGACCCAGAGGCGTTGTTCTTCTGGAAGCACGAAGCCGCGTCAGGCTATGGCGCGCTCGACGATTTCGCCGTGCATCCGCTGTCGCTGGTCTCAGCCCTGTTCGGCCGCGTCGCCAGTGTCATCTGCGACATGGCCAAACCCTATGCCGATCGCAAGCTGGCCAGCGGCGGCCGCCGCGCTGTGGAGACCTACGACATAGCCAGCGTGCTGATGCATCTGGAAAGCGGCATTGCCGGCACGCTGCTGGTCAACCGCTCGGCCTGGGGCCGCAAGGGCCGCATCGCCGTCCAGATCTTCGGCTCGAAAGGGTCGATCCTGTTCGACCAGGAACGATCGAACGAATTCCAGCTCTATCTCACATCAGATCGGCCGACCGAGCAGGGCTACCGCACCATCCTGGTGGCGCCGCACCACAAGCCCTATGACCTCTTCGTGCCGGCGCCAGGCCATGGCCTCGGCTTCAACGACCTCAAGATCATCGAGTGCCACGAACTGCTGACGCGGCTTGAAGGCAGGCCGGCACGGCTCATCGAATTCGCCGAAGGGCTGGAGATCGAGCGCACGGTGCACGCGATGGCGCGCTCCTTCGAGGAAAAGCGCTGGGTGGACGTGCGGTGAGGCGGCGGCTCACCTTCTCCCCTTGCGGGAGAAGGTGGCCTCGCGAAGCGAGGTCGGATGAGGGGTGCTCCAGGGAACACCAACGTCTCACTCCGCTGGAACACCCCTCATCCGTCTCGGCGCTGCGCACCGATCCACCTTCTCCCACAAGGGGGAGAAGGGAGAATCGCGTCAGCCGCCAACCGCCGCATTGATCTCCCATCCATTCACCCAGACCTGCCGCAAGCGGTCGCCTTCGCCCTTGAACCGCAACCCCGTCGCCTGGCAATCCTCGATCCGGTCGCTGCGGAAATTGCGGATCGCCTGGCGCAGCTCGCACCAGGCGACGATGTTGGCGGTTTCGGCGTAGTAGATGAGCGCGATCGGGCGGACGAGGCGCTCGGAGGCCCGGCCCATCTCGTCGCGATATGAGAGATCGAGCTTCTCCTCGTCGCGGATGGCGCGTCGCACCAGCGCCAAGTCGATCGCGCCGGTCGAGGGCGCGGCGAATCCCCACGCATGCAGCGCATTGGCGTCGAAGGCCTGGCGCAAGGGTGGTGGCACCGCCCCGGCGATCTTGGCGCTGACGCGCTTGGCCGCCTGCTTGAGCTCGCTGTCTCCGGTGCGCTCCAGCAGCGCCAGCGACAGGACGATCGCCTCCATCTCCTCGATCGAGAACATCAGCGGCGGCAGGTCGAAGCCGGGGCGCAGGATATAGCCGATGCCGCGGCCCCCTTCGATCGGAACGCGCATCGCCTGCAGCGCTGCGATGTCGCGATAGATCGAGCGTACCGTCACTTCCAGCCGCTCGGCAATCGTCGCCGCCGTCACCGGCTGCCGCGCCAGCCGCACGATCTGGATGATCTCGAACAGGCGTGACGCCTTGCGCATTTTTTCCCCGGGTTGCGAGCCCAATTGACACAGCATTGTCAGTTGGGCTGACCTATAGGAGCGCCTATCGACTTGAAAATCAACAGGTTCCGCTGCGGTTTGGCGGAGCGAGGCGGCAGGCAACTGACATGGGCTATGCGGAAAATCTCTGGCTTTTCTTTATCCTGCTGTTCGGCATCATCGCCGTTCCGGGCATGGACATGCTCTTCGTGCTTGCCAATGCACTGACCGGCGGGCGCGACAGGGGTCTCGCCGCGACCGGCGGCATCATGGTCGGCGGCATGGTGCACACGCTGAACGGCGCCATCGGCGTCGGCCTGCTGATGCATTTCGTGCCGATCCTGTTCAAGCCGCTTCTGCTTGCCGGCGCCGCCTACATGGCCTTTATCGGCATCACGCTGATGCGCAGTTCCATCACTGTCGGTCAGGAAGGGCCTGCCGGCAGCCGGTCCGCATGGAAGGCCTTTCGCCAGGGTTTTGTGACCTGCCTGATCAACCCGAAGGCATACCTGTTCGTGCTTGCCGTCTACCCGCAGTTCCTGAAACCGGACTACGGTCCGATCTGGATGCAGGCGACGGTCATGGGGCTGCTGACCGTGGCCACCCAGGCTGCGATCTATGGCGGACTGGCGATCACGGCTGGCCGCAGCCGCAACCTTCTGATCGCCAATCCGCGGGCGACCATTTTTGCCGGCCGGGCGGCCGGACTGCTGCTCTTTGCCGTGTCGGTGTTCACGGCATGGGAAGGATTAAGGGCGGCGTAGGATTTCTTGCGAAGAAGACCCCCACCTCTAACCCCTCCCCCACAAGGGGGAGGGAGACTCCCGCCGGCGCTGACAATGGCAAACTGCCGAGGCTTTCAGACGTCAAGGTTCGAGTAGGAGTGCGGCAGCGTTCCCTCCCCCTTGTGGGGAGGGTTAGGGTGGGGGTCGTGCCGGGCAAAGGCCGGCAATAGTGGCTCAAGCGGCTCCCTGCCGGTTGTCGATCATGGCGCGGCGTGCCGAGCGGCGCCACTCGACGGCGCCGGCAAGGCCGTGCAGCACCGTCTCGGTGGTCGCCCAGTCGATGCAGCCATCGGTGATGCTCTGGCCATAGAGCAGCGGCTTGCCCGGCACCACGTCCTGCCGGCCGGCGACGAGATTGCTCTCGATCATCAGGCCGATGATGCGCTCGTCGCCTGCCGCGACCTGGCCGGCGACATCTGCCGCGACCTTGGGCTGGTTCTCGGGCTTCTTGGCCGAGTTGGCGTGGCTGACATCGATCATCAGCCTGGGCGCAACGCCGATGCGGGCGAGTTCCACAGCGGCGGCTTCGACGCCCCCCACGTCGTAGT
>NZ_RZRK01000390.1:0-5763 GCF_003997835.1 Mesorhizobium sp. M7A.F.Ca.CA.004.12.1.1 | reverse complement strand
GTAGGGGAGTAGGGGAGTAGCCAGCCACTATTCACGTTCACAATTCCATCCCCATTCGCTATTCACTGCTCACCATTCCCCTATTCCCCTATTCCCTTACTCCCCTAGGATTGCCATCATGCAACTCAGTCTCGACCAGGCAAAAGGACTGTGCCGGATGGCGGCACTTGGCGCTGGCGCCAATGAGGAAGCGGCACAATCGCTCACTGCTTCGATCATATCAGCCGAGGCCGAAGGGCTTTCCTCGGTCGGTCTGTCGCATTTCATCGACTATCTCGAGGCGCTGGAAGCCGGACGCATCGACGGCAATGCCGACCCGGTGATCACCCGGCCGGCGCTTGCGGTCTATCTCTCCGATGCACGCCGGGGGCTGGCGCATACCGGCTTCGACCGCACTATCGACGACCTCGCCAAGGCGGCAAAGCTGTTCGGCGTCGCCATCTTCTCGCAGAAGAACGCCTATACATGCGGCGCGCTCGGCTATTTCACCGGAAGGCTGGCAACACTCGGGCTGGTGTCGTTCGCCGCCACCAACGGCCCGGCCGTACTTGCCGGCTCGGGCTCGGTCAAGCCAGTCTACTGCACCAACCCGATGTCGTTTGCCGCCCCCGCCGCCGACGGGGCGCCGCTGGTCATCGACCAGTCGTCGAGCGCCACCGCTTTCGTCAACATCCGCAAAGCGGCCGAGGAGGGCAAGACGATCCCTGAAGGCTGGGCGCTGGACGCCAGCGGCAACCCGACCACCGATCCCGCCGCCGCCATGAAGGGCGCAATGCTCGCCTTCGGCGGCCAGCGCGGCGCCAACATCGCGCTGATGGTCGAGGTGCTGGCGGCGGGCCTGTCGGGCGCCAACTGGTCGCTCGACGCGCCATGGTTCAGCGGCGGGCCGGACAGCCCCGGCACGGGACTATTCGTGCTTGCTATCGAACCCAAGCTGCTCGATCCGGATTTCGAGCAGCGGATGAAGGACCAGCTCGACCGGCTGCGGCGGCGCTTCGGTGTGCATGTGCCCGGTCGTGCCCGCGCAGAGGCCGCCGAGAAGGCGCAAGCGCGGGGCATCACGGCATCCAAGGCGGTGGTGCAGCGCATTTCCGAATTCGCCGCACGCTATTCTTCCTGAATAGTTTTTTATATCAAATAGTTATCTGAAATCTGCCCGCCGCAGGCGCGGCGCGGTGCGATTTTCTTTGCGCGCTGCTGAACCTTTCCGCGCCTTGCTGCGACCCAGCTTTGTCCAGGGCAAGGCGAGCTTGCCCGATCCACACCGGGGGAAGCAGCAAACCGAAATCGAAAGCCTGCATCACGCGAAGGCCGGTCCTTCGCGCCTCGGAAACCTCAACCCAAATCAAAGGAAATTGTCATGACCAACACCAAGATCACCATGCTGACCGCCGTCCTTCTGCTCGGCTCGTTCATGGGTGCCACACAGGCAGCCACCCTGAAGGCCGCGCCGGCCAAGCCGACCAGCCCGGGTGTCATCGCCGCCCCGAGCGGCGGCGCCACCGAAGACCATTACTGCAAGAACGGCCATGCAAAATTCGCCAATTGCAGCGCCGATTTCGTCGCCGCCTGCAAGAAGGTTGGTGGCACCATGTCGGATGTTCAGGGCTGGGGTGGGCGTACTTGCTTCACGCCCTCCTGATACCGTCTCAGGTCAGGCCGCTCCGTCGGCCCCTGACTTCGCATGGATGTCACCCGGAAAACCCCGCTTCGGCGGGGTTTTCTGCGTTTTGACGCACAATGAATAAAACATTCTTGTTTTGGTCAACTTTTGTTTATTTGACTTCGGCCGACCCGACCGGCCGTTTGCGCTGATTGAGCAAAACAGAGGAGCTATAATGTCGGCAAGCACGGACAACCCCCGCAACGCCCTTGTCATCCCGGTCCTTGGCAGGTTTTACGCGGCTCTGCACGATGGTGCCGAAACCGTTCTTCGCGTCGTCGCCGGCGGGTTTTTCGCCATCCATGGTTCGCAGAAGATCACCAATCCTTTCGGCGCTGCCGAGATGGTCGAGGGTCTCGGTTTCTATCCGGGCGCGTTGTGGTCGTTGCTTCTGGCCTGCACTGAATTCTTCGGCGGCATCTTCATTGCCATCGGGTTTTTGACGCGGCCGGCCGCCTTTGCCGGCCTGTTCGTGCTGCTGGTCACGGTCTGGTTCCACTGGGTCACGATGGACCAAGGCTATTCGGGCGCGGAAAAGTCGCTGCTTTGGGCGGCGATCCTGCTCTTCTTCGTCATTCGCGGCGGCAACCGCCATTCGGTCGACGCCCGTATGGGCAAAGCGTTCTGACAGGCTGATAGCGACGACGCGTCGCCCTTTGCCTTTGGCACGAAACGGATTATGAAACGGCTTCAGCCAAGCTTGCGAGCGCCGGAGCCAGCCATGACCGAAATCCTGCAGACCCCAAAGCTCGTCGTCGTCTTTGGCGGGTCAGGCTTTGTCGGCCGCCATGTCGTGCGCGCGTTGGCCAAGCGCGGCTATCGCATCCGGGTCGCCTGCCGGCGGCCCGATCTTGCCGGCCATTTGCAGCCGCTTGGCAATGTCGGCCAGATCCAGCCGGTGCAGGCCAATGTGCGCGTGCGCTGGTCGGTAGACCGCGCCGTGCAGGGCGCCGACCACGTCGTCAATCTGGTCGCCATCCTGCATGAGAGCGGCCGGCAGAAATTCTCCGCCGTGCACGAGTTCGGCGCCCGCGCAGTGGCCGAGGCCGCACGCTCGGTCGGCGCCGGCCTGACCCACATTTCTGCGCTTGGCGCCGATCTGGACTCCGAATCAGACTACGCGCGCACCAAGGCGCTTGGCGAAAAGGCTGTGCTGGAGACGATCAAGGACGCCGTGATCTTCCGGCCGTCGATCAATTTCGGACCCGAAGACGGCTTCTTCAACCGCTTCGCCAACATGGCGCGCTATTCGCCGGTGCTGCCGCTGATCGGCGGCGGCCAGACCAAGTTCCAGCCGGTCTATGTCGGCGACGTGGCCGAAGCGGTGGCGCGCTCGGTCGACGGCAAGGTGGATGGCGGCCAGATCTATGAACTTGGTGGACCGAAGGTGCTCACCTTCAAGCAGTGCATGGAAGAGCTGCTCGACGTGATCGAGCGCAAGCGGCTGCTGGTGCCGGTGCCGTGGTGGGTGGCCAACATCCAGGCCTCGATCCTCGGTCTGTTGCCCAATCCGCTGCTGACCAAGGACCAGGTGACGCAGTTGCGCGAGCACAACATCGTTTCGGACGCCGCCAACAAGACCAACAGGACGCTTGCAGGGCTCGGCATCCAGCCGCAATCGATCGCGACGATCCTGCCCAGCTATCTCTGGCGCTACCGCGCCGCCGGCCAGTTCCAGCAACGCAAGCCTGCTGCTTAATTTATCACAACCGTCTGAAGCTGTGTCTCATGCCTGTCGCGGCGTGACCCGCATCGGCAGACCGCCTTGCGGCTGCGTGGTCAGTTTCTGTACAGGCCAGGGTTTGGTTTCGGCTGTCGTGTCGAAGCGGAAGCGCGACAGCATGATCGCCAGCGCGATGATCGCCTCCTGCATGGCGAAGCTGGCGCCGATGCAGACGCGCGGACCCGCGCCAAACGGCAGATACTGGAAGCGGTCGATCTTTTCGCGATTTCCCGGATGGAAGCGCTCCGGCAGGAAGGCATCCGGCCGGTCCCACAGTTTCCTGTGGCGATGCACGACCCAGGGCATCACCAGCACCGCGGCGTGCTTGGGGATATGAAGATCCTTCCACATTTCCGGTTCGATCGGCTCGCGGTTGATCGACGGCGCCGGCGGATACAGCCTGAGCGCTTCGTCGAAAGCCGCACGCGTGAACGGCATGGCATCGAGCCATTTCGTCGGATCGGGCTCGCGCGCCAACACCTGGTCGATCTCCTGCTCGACCCGGTCGCGCTCCCACGGCGATTCAGCCAGGCAATACAGTGTCCAGCCCAGAGCCCGCGCGGTCGTCTCATGGCCGGCGCCGATGAAGGTGATGATGTTGTCCTCTACCTCGGCCCGCGTCAGTCCATCGGGTCCCTCGGCCTTGAGCAGCAGCGTCAGGAAATCCTGCGGCACGGCATCGGGGTCGCGCTTGAATTTCGCTTCGCGCATCTTGACAGTGTCGGTGACGATCTTGCGGAAATAGGCCATGGTCTTGCGGCCGCGGATACGGGTCAGCCTCGGCAGCCAGTCGGGCGCGCGCAACAGATCGAGCGGATCGACGCGACCCATGGTCTCGAACAGGCGGTCGATCTCGTTGGCGAAACTGCCAGGCTCGCCCGATATCTCGCCGGAAAACAGCGTCTCGGCCAGGATGTCGTAGGTGAGCAGCGTCATGTCATGGGCGATGTCGGACGTGCCGCCGTCTTCGTAGCGGGCGACGAAGTCCAGCGTGCGTCTCAGCATCGGCTGGGCGAAGCCGAAGATGTGGCGCGGCGTGAACACCGGCGCCATCGCCTTGCGCGACCGCTTCCAGACCTCGCCCTCGGCGGTCAGCAGGCCATCGCGCAGGATCGGCCGCAGGATCTTCTGACGCACCGTCGCCATCTTGTAGTTCCTGGCATTGTCGACCAGCACATGGCGGATCAGGCCGGGATCATTGGCGACGATCAGATGTCCACCAACACCACTGGCCGAGATCCACGGCTCGTTGTAGGTGTGCTCACCCCACAATTCGAGCGGGTTGCGGTAGACGATGCGGATCATCTCCAGCGTCGAGGGCGGCGTGGTGCGCGGCTTCGGCGCCGGGGGAATGAAGGGGGCGGGCTGGATGTCCATGGGCTGCTCCGCTGATACCCCAATGTAATGGCTGGCAATGCGGGCGTCCATGTGACCGAACGGCAGGCGCAAATATACAGCCCGAGGCGTCACAGCAGGCGATCCGTTCAGCCGATTGTGACCGCCTCCATGGCGGTGCCGCCTTGTCCGCGGCCGTGTCCTGCCGTAGGTCACCAACAGATACCGCCAGACCTAGGAGCCCGCCTTGAAGCACCAGTTGAACATCATCATCGGCAGCACGCGGCCAGGCCGCGCCGGACCGGTTTTTGCCGAGTGGCTGGAGACGTTCGCGCGCGAGCATGGAAAATTCGAGCCGGTACTGACCGACATCGATACGTTCAAGCTTCCGGTGCTGGACGAACCGCACCATCCAAGGCTCGGCAATTACAAGAACGACCATACCAAGGCCTGGTCGAAAGCGATCGATGCCGCCGACGCCTTCGTCTTCGTGGCGCCGGAATACAATTATTTCGTGGCGCCGGCGATCGTCAACGCGGTCGATTATCTCTCGCGTGAATGGAAGTACAAGCCTGCAGCCATTTTCAGCTATGGCGGCGTCTCCGGCGGCCTGCGCGCGGCGCAAGCGCTGAAGCCGTTGCTGACATCGGTCGGCGTCATGCCGATCTCGGAAGGCGTCGCGCTGCCGATGTACCAGAAACTGCTCGATGAGAACGGCGCTTTCAACGCCAGCGAACAGGTGCAGGGCGGAGCCAAAACCATGCTCGACGAGCTGTTGCGCTGGAGCGAGGCGCTGAAGCCGCTGCGGGGCGCTTGAAAGTGGCGGCTTTTCACCAAAAGCCTTGCTTGCTCATGCGATAAAGAGGTGGAATGTTCGCGCAAATGGACAAGCCGGGGGGCGGTTCGACTTGCGCTTGCTTTTTGCCTTGCTGCTGATGCTCATGAGCACCGCCGCCGCGGTGGCTGAGCGACGCGTGGCTTTGATCATAGCCGAGGACGGCTACCGCCTGGTTCGGCCGCTCGCCAATCCGGTCCATGACGG
>NZ_RZRK01000038.1:0-15929 GCF_003997835.1 Mesorhizobium sp. M7A.F.Ca.CA.004.12.1.1 | reverse complement strand
GGTCGCCACCGATGTTCCGCTCGTAGTCGGAGACATGCGGATCGATGCCGGGCGCATGCGCCAGCGGTTCGCCTTTTGCCGCGAGTTCGTGAATGTCTGAGTTGCGCACGGCGCGATGCTTCTGGCAGGTCGGCGCCGGATAACCGCCGCACATGCCGCCATTGTCGAACACGCGCGAAGAATGTTCGGAGGTGTGGAGCCGCAGATGCGACGTCTTGTTGATCAGCCAGGTCGAGACGAAGGAACAGCCGCCGCGATATTTGCCGGCACCGCCGGAGTTGGGCACGATCGAGCGGCCGATATAGACCATCGGCATCGACTGTTCCCAGACCTCGATGTTGCCCATGTCGGATTCCGGGTTCCAGCCGACATAGGCGGTGTCGAGACCATCCTTGATGGCGAGCGCGCCGGAGCCGGCGGCGGCGCATTCAAAATGGGCCATGCCGAACGGCGTGCCGTACTGGCTCTCGCCGCCCATCTCGATCATCGGGCTGTTGACCTGGCCGACGAAGGCCTCCTCGACGAAGCCGCGGGCGACAAAACTGCGCGACAAAAGCCGCTGGAAGACGCCATAGGCCGGCAGCAGCAAAGCCCATGAGGTGGCGGTCGCCACCATCTCGTTGTCGGGGTTGGTCCAGGTGCCGTGCGGCAGTTTCAGTTCGGTCGCCATCCACGCGCCGTCATTGACCAGCCCTTCGAAATTCATGTGCTGGGTCAAGGTGACGAACATGCCGCCATCCATGCCGGCCGGCGTGCAGTTCATCGAATGGTAGCCCCAGGGCTGCGTGCCCTCGAAGTCCATGGTGATCTTGCCGTCGGTGGTGATCTCCATCTCGATCGGGATGTTGTAGAGCCAGTCCGGATCGCCGAGCAGCTGGAAGCCGGGTTTGCCTGCGGTGACGTGGCCGTAAAAAGTGTGGCCGCGATAGATTCCGGGGACGGTGAGCTGGCGGGTGCGGGCGAGCTGGGCACGGCGGCCTTCCTCGATGAACTCCTTCGACACCTTCATCCAGTAGTCGAGGCCGATCTCGGAGATCAGCTGCTTGACGCTTTCGCGCATGTCGATGCAGGATGCGACTTTGGCCTTCTCGTCGAGCACCCAGTAGATCGGCATTCGCAGATTGCGCTCGCAGCGGATGACGTAGTCGCGGCGGATCTCGTCGTTCTCGCCGATCTTCTCGGCGCAGACGAACAGACCCTCGGTGAAGCGCTCCTGCGCGAGACACACATCACCGCCTGGGGTAATGCCGCCAGCCTCCAGCTCGTGGCAGACGGCGCCGGCCCAGCCGACAAGCGTGCCTTCATGAAAGATAGGCACCACGTCCATCACGTCGGGCACCTGCACAGTGCCTATGAAGGCGTCGTTGTTGGCGAAAATGTCGCCTTCGCGGATGCGCGGGTTGTCCTCGTAGCCGTTTTTGATCATCCATTTGATGAAGCGGCTCATCGTATGGACGTGCACCATGATGCCGTTGGAGAGAGCGATGGCGTCGCCCTCGGGCGTGTAGATGGCGACCACCATTTCGCCGACCTCGCGCACGCCGGGCGAGGCCGAGATGCGGCGCGCCATTTCGCGCGCCGAGACGCAATAGGCGCGTAGCTTGGTGTGCAGCGTCTCGAATTTCAGCGGATCCTGGTTGCGCAGCGTGAGTTCCGTAATGCCGTCATAGCAACCGGTCTCTTCCATCAGCCGCTCGGAATCGAGCAGTCTTTCGCGAAGGCGCAGGGCCGAGGCAGGTTTGTCCAACATGGCGGTCGCCCTCTCAAGCGTGGGTGTAGTGCAGCAGCGTCCATTCATCGACATGGACACGGTCCTGCGGATGAACGACGAGCGTGGTGGCGGGATGTTCGATGATGGCCGGGCCGATGACTTCGTGGCCTGGCTGAAGCAGATCCATCTCGTAGAGATTGGCCTTGTGCCAGCGCCCACCGATATAGGCCTCGCGCACGCCCTTGTGGGCGGCTGCCGGGTTGGAGGCGCCGAGCGGCCGCTTGAGCAGCACCGGCTTGACCTTGTCGGCGGTGGCGATCAGCCCGAGTTCGGTGATGGTGAAGCCGGCTTCGCCATAACGCGACACGCGATGGTTGACCTTGGCATAGACCGCCTCGAACTCGTCGATAACCCTGCGCATGTCGTCGGCCGAACCGACCTTGGCAAGCGGCGCCATGACTTCGACGTCCTCGAGCTGGCCGGTGTAGCGCATCATCAGGAACGGCACGGTCCTGATCTTCTCCCTGGTAT
The DNA here is from genome assembly GCF_003997835.1 of Mesorhizobium sp. M7A.F.Ca.CA.004.12.1.1. NCBI lineage: Bacteria > Pseudomonadati > Pseudomonadota > Alphaproteobacteria > Hyphomicrobiales > Phyllobacteriaceae > Mesorhizobium > Mesorhizobium sp. M7A.F.Ca.CA.004.12.1.1. Next base: position 13,687 of record NZ_RZRK01000038.1, on the reverse strand, counting down.
GGCCGTCGGCGATCATCTCGTCGACCGCTGCCTTGGTCAGGTCGTTCCAGACCGTGGTGACCTTGGCGCCGAAGGCGGCCAGCGTAGCCTCGTCGGCGCGTGACGGGATGTCGTGCTGGGTGGAGACGGAATGACGCCGCATGAAATCGGCCGTGGTGCAGCCGAAGGCGGAGAAGGCGGCCGCGAACTGGAAGGTGATGATGTCCTTGAAGCCGATGCCCCTGGAGCAGCCGGCCAGATGCAAAGGTCCCGAGCCGCCATAGGACAGCAGCGTGAATTCGGAGGGATGGATGCCTTGCCCGGAAATGACCCGGCGCAGCGCGTTGTTGGCATCGGACTCCAGCATGTCGATCATGCCTTCCGCGGCTTCCTCGACACCAACGCCGAGCACGCTGGAGCACTTTTCCTCGAAGGCGCGGCGCGCCTTTTCGACCTGCAGCACGACCTTGCCGCCCAGGAAATAGTGTGGGTTGAGGCGGCCGAGGATGGCGTCGCAATCGGCGATGGTCGGCTCGGTGCCACCGCGATCGAAGCAGATCGGACCGGGATCCGAGCCGGCGCTTTCCGGCCCAAGCGAGACCTTCTTGGTCAGGGGATCGACCTTGAGGATCATGCCGGCGCCGGCGCCGATCGTGTCGAGATGCAGCGTCGGCACGTTGAGCTTGAAACGGTCCATCAGCGGCTCGTTCTCGATTCGCGTCTGGCCGCGTGTGATGACGCCCATGTCGAAAGAGGTGCCGCCCATATCCGAGCAGATCAGCGAATCATTGCCGATCAGCTTGCCGACATAGGCAGCACCGAGGATGCCGCCGATCGGGCCGGAGATCATGGTTTCGTGCAGGCGCGGATGGTTGATCGAGGTCAGGCCGCCGAAGGAGAGCAGCGTCTGCACGCCATATTTGAAGCCGTATTTCTTCGAGACGTCCTCGATACCCCTAAGCTGCTTGCGGCCGCGCGAGGTGGCGTAGGCCTCGATCAGCACCGAATTCAGCCGCGACTGCTCGCGGATGACCGGGCGGACCTCATGGCTGGTGTAGACGATGATGTCGGCGCCGGCCCTGTCGACCTCCGCGCGGCAGATCTCGGCGATGCGCTTCTCGTGCACCGGATTGACATGCGAGAAGATGGTCATGATGCAGATCGCCTCGACCTTGTCGGCGATCAATTTTTTCGCGGCGATGGAGACCTCGTGTTCGTAGAGCGGCAGCACGACGTCGCCGAACTGGTCGATGCGCTCGGTGACGCCATGCGTGCGGCGGCGCGGCACCAGCGGATCGGGATGATGATGCGTGACCGCGTGCAGCCGGTCGGCGTAGGAATAATCGGCCCAGGCCTGCAGCCCGCGGCCCATCAGGATCATGTCCTCAAGGCCCTTGGTGGTGATCAGGCCGAGCCGGCGGCCGGTGCGCGACAACAGTGTGTTGAGCATGCCGGTGCCGGAATAGAGCACGACGTTGACGCCGGAAAACAATGATTCCAGCGAGATGCCCCAGGCATCCGCCGCGTCCTCGGCAGACGCGAGAAAACCTTCGGCTTCGTTCTTCGGCGTGGTCGCCGACTTGCCGATCTTGAAGTGGCCGTCCTGATCGACAAGAATCGTGTCGGTCATGGTGCCGCCGGCGTCGATACCGATGACGATTGGATTGCCGACGATGGGGCCGGTGAGATTGGGTTGGGTCACGGTCGCCTCGGGATCTGGTCTAGGTTGACGCAAGGCTAGATTCGATGGGCGGCTTCGCGCCATATGCCTAAAGACATAATGACGGCTGAGCTGACATCGCCGAAAAAAGGGCATGCGCATGGGGACCATCTGGGCGCCGCTCGCCAAAGCGATCGCCGCCACCGGCACGGACAGGCATGTCGACTGCCTGATCGACCTGATCGGCGCGGATATCGAGCACGACCTCGTCACGGTGACGCGCTATTCGACGACGCAGACACCCGAATTCATCAAACACCGACGCTTCTCGGACGAAATGGTCCGGCGCTATCTCGACAATTACTATGTCTTCGACCCGTTCTATGCGTCGTGGCGACGCGAGCGAAGGCTGGGCATCATGCCGCTGAAACGGCTTGCCAACGATGAGGCCAAGCGCGGCCAGTACATAGCCGGCTTCCTGGCGCAGTCGGAGATCTGCGACGAGGTCGGCATCATGCTGGCGGACGGCGGCGACTGGTGCCTCGGCATCTTCCTCGACCGCTCGACCACGCTATTCAAAGACAGCGAGATCGCCCTGCTGGATGAACGGCTGCCGGTGTTCGAGGCGCTGCATGCGCTCGACATCAAGGCGCGCGGAACGGAATTCTCCCGCACGTCAGCGCCGACAGGCCTCGGCGCCTCGCCCCGCCAGGAACCGACCATTCCAGCCAGCCTGTGGCCGGAGCTGTCACTGCGCGAGCGGGAGTTGGTCCAACTGATCCTCGCCGGTCACCCGACGGCCAACATCGCCGAACGCCTCGGCATCACCGTCGGCACGGTCAAGAACCATCGCCGGCGCATCTATGAGAAGCTCGACATCACCACGGAGCGGGAATTGTTTTTGCAGTTCTTCCAGCATCGGGTCGACCGATAGCCCGGGTTCGGACAGCTAAGCGGGTTACGCTTTTCCCGTTGCAGGTTAGAGCTCATCCTCCCAATTGGCGCCGCCATAGAGCACACGGAAGATCACCACTTGGTCGGATTCGACTGTAAAGGTCACCGTTACACGGCGCTCGAAACCGACAACCCGAAGGCCCTGGCCGCAGATCGTCACGGCGTGTTCCGCGCTCCGAGGCGTAGTCGAGACCCTGGCAGTAGGCTTCGATACGCTCGATATAGCGTATGGCCGTGACGTTGCCGGCGGCGATCTCGATGGTGTCGTATATCCATCTTAAGTCCGCTAAGGCTTCCGGCAACAGAACAATATGCCGGCGCTTCACACATCCCTCTTAAAGCGGGCGGCGTGGTGAGCGCGGATGTCGTCAAAAGCCTGGTTGGCTGGGATAACTCGGGAAGGATCCGCCTTCCACCTGTCATAGGTCGGCACAACCTCCTCGCGGAGCCAGCGCTCTACGGCCGCGTCGCGCTCTTGCAGGGCGCGAAGGCCGGCGCGGATCACTTCACTGCTGGTCGCGTAGGTTCCTGATTCAACGAGACGGTCGATGAAAGCAGCCTGCTCTGTTGGCAGGCTGAAGGTGCGCTTTTCGGTGGCAGCCATGATTTCTCCTATAATGTCGGTGTGATTATATCATACCAACATCCAATACGTTAGAAAACCTGTCGGCCCAAGAAACCGACATCGGCACTGCTAGCAGTCTCAAAATTCCTCTTGCGGAACCGCGCCGTCCCGGCTTAGTCTTTGCCTTCTCGCAAAAATGAAATTTAATTCCATTTGCCTGCAACCTTCTAGCCAGCATCGTGCCCCAGGAAAAATGAACGGCCCAATCGACTAAGAAAATATTTGATATATCATCTACCAGAACGGAAATAGCTGACATGGTCCAGCAGACATCGATCCAGCCATCGGCGCCCTGGTTGCGGCTAGATGTCGATGATTCGGACTGGACCGACGCCGAGGTGTCGAGCCTGGTGCGCTGGTATCACCAGATGCTGCTCATCCGCCGTTTCGAGGAAAAGGTGCTCGATCTGGCCCATGCCGGGCTGGTGCATGGTCCGGCCCACGCCAGCATCGGACAAGAGGCCACGGCGGTCGGCGCCATGTCCGTGCTCGGCACCGGCGACCGCATCAACGGCACCCACCGTGCCCATCACCAGGTGCTGGCCAAGCTTGTCAACGCGCAGACGCCCGGCGGATTCGACCCGCTGCATGATGCTTTCAACCCAGGCATGCAGGGATCGGTTCGCGGCCTGATGGCCGAGATCATGGGCCTCAAGTCAGGCTATTGCGGCGGCCGTGGCGGCTCGATGCATATGCGCGACGATGCCTCCGGCATCCCAGGCACCAGCGCCATTATCGGCGGCAACCTGCCGCACGCGGCGGGCTATGCGCTCGCCAACAAACTGCTCGGCACCGGCAACATCTCGGTCGCCTTCTTCGGCGACGGCACGATGATGGCGGGACCGGCCTACGAGGCGATGAACATCGCCGCGCTCTACCGGCTGCCGGTGATCTTTTTCGCCGAAAACAATCTCTATGCCGTCTCCACGCACATCAACGAGCAGACGCGCGAGACGCGGCTGGCCTCGCGCGGACCTATGCTCGGCTTTCGTGGCATCGAATGCGACGGCATGGATGTGGTGGCAGTCCACCATGCCATGCGCGAGGCGCGCCGGACGATTGAGGAAGACGGCGGCCCGGTGCTGGTCGAGGCGCTCTGCTATCGGTTTCTACACCAGAGCGGCGCCCGCCCGGGCAGCGAATTCGGCTACCGCACGCGCGCCGAGGAAGACGTCTGGAAAGCGCGCGACCCGCTTGCGACGATGGCGGCTCGCCTGAAGACGATGGGCATCCTGAACGCTTCGGACCTCGGGACACTCGACCAGCGCGTCATGGAGGCGGTCAACACCGCTGCCGATTCCCTGACCGAGATGAGCGGCAACGCGCTGCGCATTCCTGATCATCTGTGGCCGGACCCAAGCGACGTCGACAACCAGATCCGCGGCGATCTTTCCGAACTGAAGGGCGAGCGCTTCCTCGAGATCGAGGACGTGCCGCCGGCCGACACCAGGCCGGTCAAGTTCATGGTTGCCGCGTCCGAGGTCATCGCTCGCGCCATGGAGCAGGACCCGCGCATCATCATCATGGGCGAGGATGTGCACCGGCTGCGCGGCGGCGTTTCGGGCGCCACAAAGGGCGCGCTGGAGCGCTGGCCGGAGCGTGTGCTGGCGATGCCGATCGCCGAGAATGGCTTTGTCGGCGTGGCGCTGGGTGCAGCGCTTTGCGGCTTGCGGCCGATCGTCGAGATCATGTTCGGCGACTTCTGCCTGGTTGCCGCCGACCAGCTGTTCAACGCGGTCAGCAAGGTGCGCCACATGTTCGGCGGCGGCTTTCCGGTGCCAATCGTGGTCAGGGTGCGCGTCTCGCCGCACACCGGCTACGGCTCGCAGCATTCGGGCGATCCGTCCGGCCTGTTCGCCCTGTTTCCCGGCTGGCGCATCGTCGCGCCGACGACGCCCTTCGACTATATCGGCCTGATGAATTCAGCGCTGAAATGCGACGATCCGGTCGTCGTCATCGAGCATGTCGAGCTGTTCCCGAGCGAAGGCCCTGTGCCTGCGGACGACCGCGACTATTGCGTGCGGCTCGGCAAGGCGAAGATCGTCAGGCCGGGCAGCGCCTGTACACTGCTCACCAGCGCCAGCATGGTTGCCGTCGCCAGCCAGGTGGTCGAGGAGACCGGCGTCGATGCCGAGATCATCGACCTGCGCAGCCTCGACCCGACCGGGCTCGACTGGCCGCTGGTGGAGGCCTCGATCCGCAAGACCAACCGGGTAGCCGTCATCGAACAGGTGCAGCGTGGGCTATCGCTTGGCGGACGACTGACACAGGAGATTCAGGATCGCGTGTTCGATTATCTCGATCACGAGATCCTGCATGTGACGGGAAGCCTCTCGGCTCCCGTCGTATCGGCCCCGCTCAACCGCGCCGCACTGGGCGGCGCTGAAAAGCTCAAGGCCGCGCTTCAATCCCTCACTGCCGTGGGTGGATAGAGCGAACGCATTGCCACAAAGATCCGACAAGAAAATGGGAGAACTGACATGAGCATCCTACAGAGAAACAAGACCAGGGCGAAGATGCTGGCAGCCGTGCTGCTGGCCACCAGCGCCTTCTGGGCGCCGGCCACGTTCGCGCAGGACAGCAAGCCGCTGGTCATTGCGCGCAACATCGACCTCAACTCGCTCGATCCGCACCGCGCCTTCTGCGACACCTGCCAGATCTACAATTCCAGCGTCTATGAATCGCTGCTGACGCTGGACAAGGACAACAAGCTGATCCCGCTGCTCGCTTCCAAATGGGAAGGCAATGCCGACCAGAGCAGCTTCACCTTCACGCTCGACCCGGCCGCCAAATTCTCGGACGGTTCGCCGGTCGAAGCCAAGGACGTGAAATGGTCCTGGGAGAGGCTAAAGAACCTCAAGGGCAGCGCCTCGTTCCTGATGGACAATGTCGCCTCGATCGAGACCCCGGACGCGCATACGGTGGTCGTCAAGATGGTCGCGCCGAGCTCCGAATTCCTCAACATCGCGGCGGCGCCCTACGCAGCGGTCGTCAACAGCAAGGTTGCTTCCGAAGCCGGCGCCAAGGCCGATGCGGACGCTTCGACGACAGACAATGCCGAGGCCTGGTTCCTGGCGCATTCGGCCGGCAGCGCGCCGTTCGTGCTGAAATCCTATGAGCCCAATTCGGAACTGCGGCTGGCGCGCAACGACAAGTACTGGCGCACCGCGCCGGCGCTGAGCGAAGTCGTCATCCGCCAGACCAAGGATGCGGTGGCGCAGGCACAGATGCTGCAGAGCGGCACCGCCGACATCGCCATGCAGATCGACCCGGACACGGCCAAGACGATGACCGGCAGCGACGTGAAAATCGAGACCGTGCCGTCCTACAATTTCATCTATGTGGCGCTGTCGCCCGGCGCCAAGGCCAACAAGGTTCCGCTGACGCCCGAAGTGCGCGAGGCCATTTCGCTCGGTCTCGACCGTCCGAGCATCCTGGACTTCACCATCGGCTCCGAGGGCCAGTTGATCAGCGCACCGATCCCGCTCGGCTTCCCCGGCGGTTCGGGCTTCGAGGCGCAACCCTATGACGTCGCCAAGGCAAAGGAACTTCTGGCCAAGGCCGGCCATGCCGACGGCTTCGAGATGGAAGCGGCGTTTCCCGGCATGAACGTCTATGGCGTCGATCTGTCGCTGTTGATGCAGAAGGTTCAGCAGGATTTGGCCAAGATCAACATCAAGCTCGACCTGCAGCCGATCCCCTTCGCCAACTGGCGCGAACGCGTCAATGGCGACGGCATCCCGATGACGGCGGTGTTCTACGCGCCGGACTATTACGGCACGTCGCAATACGTCGATTATTTCGCCATGACCAAGGGCAGCCCGTGGGCGCGCCGCGCCGGCGCGGTGCGCGACCCGTCGGTGCTCAATCCGAAGGAAGCGGATATCTACAAGGCAGCCCTTGCGGCAAGCGGCGACGAGGCCGCCAAGCTGTGGCATCAGGCCGGCGAGGAGATGATCAAGGACAGGATCATCCTGCCGTTGATCAGCCCGAACCTGATCCTGGCCTACAAATCGGACGTCAAGGGCGTGCGTTACAGCGCCTGCTGCAACCTCCCGCTGGCGGAACTCAGCCACTGAGCGAAAAGATGCGGGAGGCGGCCAGCCGCCTCCCGCTTCCTCATCCTGGACGGTCAGCAAATCCTGTTCTTCCAGCATTAAGATCAATATATGATATATCAATACGCGGAGAACTCGCTATGACTTCCCTGATCAACTCCAAAGACCAGTTGCTGCGCGAGCGCGCGGCCTCGGTCATTCCGGGCGGCATGTGGGGGCACATGGCGACGCGCTATCTCGGCTCCGCCTATCCGCAATTCTTCGAGCGCGCCGACGGCTGCCGGGTCTGGGATGTCGATGGCCGCGAGTACATCGACCTGATGTGCAGTTGGGGCCCCAATATCCTCGGCCACCATCACCAGGCGGTCGAGGCAGCGGCCGAGCGGCAGCGTCGCCTGGGCGATGCGATGAACGGCCCTGGCGAGGTGTTGGTCGAGCTGGCCGAACTGCTGGTCAAGACCGTCGCGCATGCCGACTGGGCGATGCTGCAGAAGAACGGCACCGACGCCACCACGGCCTGCGTGACGATCGCACGCGCCGGCACCGGCCGGCGCAAGGTGCTGGTCGCGCGCGGCTCCTATCACGGCGCCGTGCCGTGGTGCACGCCTTCGCTCGCCGGCGTCACCGCCGAGGACCGCGCCCATATCGTCCATTTCGACTACAATGATGTTGCCAGCCTCGAGGCAGCCGTCGAGCAGGCCGGCAGCGATCTTGCCGCCGTCGTCGTCACCGCTTTCCGCCACGATATCGCCCGCGACCAGGAACTGCCGACCGCCGCCTTCGCCAGACGGGCGCGCGAGCTCACCACCGCCGCCGACGCGGCGCTGATCGTCGATGATGTCAGGGCCGGCTTCCGCATCGATCTCGCCGGCAGCTGGGAACCGCTCGGCGTACGGCCGGACCTGTCCGCTTTCTCGAAGGCGATCGCCAATGGCTATCCGCTTGCCGCGATCACCGGCACCGACCGGTTTCGCGAAGCCGCGACCAAGGTCTATGTGACGGGGTCGTTCTGGTATGGCGCCGTCGCCATGGCCGCCGCGATCGCCACCATCAACACGCTGCGCGACACCGACGCCATCTCCAGGATGACTGAAGCCGGCGACAGGCTGCGCTCAGGCCTCGATGCGGCAGCGAAGAAGCATGGCCTGTCGCTTCGCCAGACCGGCCCGGTGTCGATGCCGATGGTGCTCTTCGACGGCGATGCCGAATTCAAAAAGGCCGACGCCTTCTGCTCGGCCGCCTTGCGCGAGGGCGCCTATTTCCACCCCCGGCACAACATGTTCCTGAGTGCCGCGCATACCGCAAAAGACATAGATCTCGCCCTGCAGGCTGCCGATGCCGGCATGGCCGCAGCGGCGCAGGTGGCGTGACCAGCGCCGATGCGGTGGGAAGGAACAAATCGCTCAGCCGACGGCCGACACCAGGCGGCCGTTCTGCGCCGCGCGGCGCAGTTCCTCGGGCGTGACCGCACCGTCGTTCAGCCGTTCGAGAACCTTGACCAACAGGCGTCCGCCTTCGATCATGTCCTGCTGAATGCCCTTGCGCACGCCGTTCTCGTCACGCGCCCGCAGCGCGTCGAGAATGTCGAGGTGCCGGTGGCGGCCGTCGTAGGTCGGCCTGGCGTGCGGGTATTGATAGTTCACCAGCGGACCGTTGCGCAGCCAGATGCCCTCGATGATCGCCAGCAGCTCCGGCATTTGCGCCGCCTGGTAGATGGAATGGTGGAATTCCCAATTGTCGCGGACGGCTTCGAACCAATGGCCATTGTCCTCGTTGGCAATCAGTCTGTCATGCACCTCGGCCAGACGGTCGATCTCCCGTGGCTCGATGCGCGTTGTTGCCGCCGCCCCCGCCATGCCTTCGAGATGCAGCCGGATGCTGCGCAACTCCAGATATTGGGCCAGCGACAGCTGGGCGACGGTGATCGAACGACCGGCCTCCATCTCCAGACCCTTTTCGCGGACCAGCTGCATCAGCGCCTCGCGCACTGGCGTCTCAGACACCTGAAGGCTGGCGGCAAGGTCGCGGATCTTGAAGCGATGGCCCGGCCAGAAGCGGCCCTCCATCATGGCGCGGCGAAGCTCCTCGTAGACGCGCGTCGTCAGATTGTCGCGCGCGATCGGCGCGATAGAAGCAGTCACATCCGCTCTCCGTTCTTGCAGCGGCGCCGGCGTCGCCTGCGTCGCGTGGGCTGTGTATATGATACCACGAATGGCCTGACCACCGACATGAGACAGGCAACTGCGAGACGGGCAGCCATGGTGCAGACGGACATGAGACGGGGCGCATGACCGCGACGCCTTCACTCCTGTTCGGCGCCATAGCCGACGATCTGACCGGCGGCACCGAGCTGGCGTCGATGCTGGTGGCGCGCGGCATTCCAACGGGATGCACGGTCGGACTGAGTGCGCCGATCCCACCAGGCAATCTTGCCCATGTGATCCTGCTGAAGACCCGCGTCATCGCGGCCAGCGATGCGGTGCGCCAGGTTCTGGAGGCGGCGGACCGGCTGCTTGAAGCTGGTGCCCGGCAGATCTTCTTCAAATATTGCGCCACTTTCGATTCGACACCTGCCGGCAACATCGGTCCTTGCGCCGAGGCGCTGCTCGAGCGCCTCGGCGGCGGCGTCACGCTGTTCACTCCGGCGCTGTGTGAGACCGGCCGCACCGTCTATCAGGGACACATGTTCGGCGGCGCCCAATTGCTGGGTGAATCGCCCAAGCGCTTCGATCCGCTGACGCCGATGACCGATTCCAATCTGGTTCGCGTGCTGCAGGCGCAGAGCAAAGGCAAGGTCGGGCTGGTGCCCTATCTCGTCGTCGATGCCGGGGCGGAGGCCATCCGCAACGCCATACGAGAGCACAGCGCGGGCGGCGAGACGCTGCTGGTCACCGACACGATCCGCGAGCGCGACCTGGTTGCGATCGCGGAAGCGACCTTCGACCTGCCGCTGATGACCGGCAATTCCTCGGTCGCCGCGCATCTGCCACCGGCCTGGCTCACGCATGGGCTGCTGAATTCAGTCGATCTCGTTACCGCCAGCCTGCCGGCCATAAACGGCCCAGCGGCGGTGCTGGCCGGCAGCGTTGCCGACCGCACCATCGAACAGCTCGAACGCTTTGCGCAAAACAATCCACTGCTGACGATCGATCTGGCCAGCGCCTTCGCCGGCGCCGATGTCGTGGCCGAAGCGCGTGCCTTCGCCCAGCGGCATTTGCCCGGCACGATGATCGCCATTGCCACGACGGCGCCGCAAGCGACGGTCGAAGCGCTGCAGCAGGCGCATGGCCGCAACGCGGTGGCGGCAAAGGCGGAAGAGATGCTGGCCGGGATTGCACACATTCTTGTGCTCGAACTCGGTGTGCGGCGGCTGGTCGTCGCCGGCGGCGAGACCGCCGGTTCGGTGGTCAAGGCGCTCGGCATCGACCGCATCGCCATGGGTGCCTATGAGGGGCCGGGACTGTCGCGTGCCACTGCCCACCTCCCCGGCCTGCCATCCGAGCCGCTGGCGCTGATGTTGAAATCGGGGAAGCTCGGCGGCCCGGATATTTTCGCCGACGTCCTGCAAGACATGACACGGGCGACCACCGTCGCGCCGGCGATCGATATATGGCCACCGGCAAAACCTGTCATGCGGCCAACCACAGGAAAAGCATCGTGATGGACACCGAGACTGCACGCGCCAGCCTGATCACCGCGACGCAGACGCTGGACGCCAGCGGAATGAATGTCGGCACCACCGGCAACATCAGTGTGCGGACGACAAGCGGCATGATGATCACGCCGACGGGAATAGCTACAAGCGCGCTTCGGCCGGAGCAGATGGTGCCGATGCAACTCGATGGCAGCTGGGAGGGGGCGTTCCGGCCGTCGAGCGAATGGGAAATGCACGCCGAGATCTACAAGGCTTTCCCCGAGGCCGGTGCCGTCGTGCATGCCCATCCCGACCATTGCGTGGCGCTATCGTGCCTGCGCGAGGGACTGCCGCTGTTCCATTACATGGTCGCGGGTTTCGGTGGCGATGATGTGCGCTGTTCGGACTATGCGCTGTTCGCGTCAAGCGAACTGGCCAAGGTTGCCGTCGTCGCGCTCAAGGACAGGTCGGCCTGCCTGCTCGCCAATCATGGCATGATCGCTTTCGGCGGCGATCTCGACACGGCGCTCGTCCGCACCATCAAGCTCGAGACCTTGGCGCGGCAATACCTTTTGGCGCGCAGCGCCGGTACACCGGTGCTCATCGAGGGCAGCGAGATCGCCGCCATTCGGGGGCGGTACAAGAATTACGGCCAGCAGAAGTAGCCGGCCGAGCAATTCCGGGAGCGGCTCTTCGCGCTCTTGAAGTTAAGAACCACCAGTCGTCGAACCGCAAATGCGAGACGAGGGCTGCCACGTTCCGTGGAAGATCAGGCGGGGATCGGTTCGGCGGCAGGCGCATAGACGCTGACAGCCCCGGAGCCGATCAGTTGGTCGATGGTCTCGGCGCTGTAGCCGAGCACGTCGGCCAGCACGGCAGCTGTGTCCTGGCCCAGCATCGGCGGCGCGGTAAAGTCGGCGGTCAGCTGCGCGGCAAGTCCCTGTGCCGGGCGCACCATGGCGACGGAGCCGAGATGCGGATGCGGCAAGGTCTGGACGAGGCCACGCTCACGCACATTGGGACTGTCGAAGACTTCCGGTATCGATTTTACGGTGCCGGCCGGCACGCTGGCGGCGGCGCAGGTTGCCATCCAGTGGTCGCGCGTCCGCGTCTTGAAGGCAGCCGCCAATTCGGGGATCAAAGCCTCGCGGTTGGTGGCACGCGCGCCTGCCTTGATGAAGCGCGCATCCCCAGCCAGATGTGGCAGATCAAGGACCTTCTCGCACAGCGCCGCGAACTGGCGGTCATTGCCGACGGCCAGCGCGAAGCCGCCATCGGAGGCCTCGAATATCTGATAGGGGACAACCGTCGGATGCGCATTGCCGTAGCGGGCGACCTCGCGGCCGGTGTTGAGGTAACCGCTGCCGATATTGATCAGCAGGCTGAGCGCGCAGTCGATCAGCGACAGGTCGAGGAACTGGCCCTTGCCGGTCGTCGCGCGCTCGTAAAGCGCTGCCAGGATCGACTGCGTCGAGACCATGCCGCAGACGATGTCGGTGATGGCGACGCCGACGCGCATCGGCTCGCCATTGCTCTCGCCAGTGATGGCCATCAGGCCGCTTTCGGCCTGCATGACGAAATCATAGCCGGGCCGTCCGGCATCGGGCCCGGTCTGACCATAGCCGGAGATCGAGCAGTAGATCAGCCGCGGGTTTGGCGCGCTGAGTTCCTTGAAACCGACGCCGAGGCGGTCGGCGGTGCCGGAGCGGAAATTCTCGACGACGATGTCGGCCTTCGCCGCCAGTTCGCGCACGATGGCCAGCCCCTGCGGGCTTTTCATGTCGAGCGCGATGCTCTGCTTGCCGCGATTGGCGCAGAGATAGTAGGTCGAGACACCCTTGTAGCTCGGCACCGACCACGCCCTGGTGTCGTCGCCGCCATCTATGTTCTCGATCTTCCAGACCTCGGCGCCGAGATCGGCAAGGCTCATCGTTGCCCAAGGACCGGCGAGCACGCGGGAAAGATCGAGAACCTTGATGCCTTCGAGCGGCAGGCGCGCGGATCCTGCCGTACCGGCATTCTCGGAATGGTCCTCAGTCACGATCAAGATTCCTTCGGGTGAATTCGGCAGGCCAATCACACAGTCTTGAACGTGTTGACCGGCTCCGGAAAATGACAGGCGACGCGATGCGAACCGCCAGCCGGATCGAGCGGCGGTTCGACGGCAGCGCAGATCGCCTGCGCCTTGAAGCAGCGCGTGCGGAAGCGGCAGCCGGATGGTGGGTTGAGCGGGCTCGGCACGTCACCGGTCAGTACGATGCGCTCGCGCTTGCGCTCCTTCTCGGGATTGGCGAGCGGCACCGCCGACAGCAGCGCCTGCGTGTAGGGATGCAGCGCCCTCGAATAGAGTTCGGCCGCGGGTGCGATCTCTACGATCTTGCCGAGATACATCACCGCGACCTGGTGCGAGATGTGGCGCACGACCGAAAGATCATGTGCGATGAACAGATAGGATGTGCCGAAAGACTGCTGGATATCCCTGAGCAAATTGAGCACGCCAGCCTGCACCGAAACATCGAGCGCCGAAACCGGTTCGTCGAGGATCACCACTTGCGGGTTCAGCGCAAGCGCCCGGGCGATGACGACACGCTGGCGCTGGCCGCCTGACAGTTCGTGCGGATAGCGCTTGCCATGCTCGGGATTGAGCCGCACCAGTTCGAGCAGTTCGGCGACGCGGGCGCGGCGGTCGGCCGCCGACATGTCGCTCATGCGCAGCGGCTCGGCGACGTTGTCGGCAATGCGCATGCGCGGATGCAGCGACCCGTACGGGTCCTGGA
>NZ_RZRK01000389.1:0-5780 GCF_003997835.1 Mesorhizobium sp. M7A.F.Ca.CA.004.12.1.1 | reverse complement strand
GGATTATGGCGACGTCGCCGACGTCACGCGCATGCTCTATCTCGAACCTGACATGGCGGGCTTTGCCGAATCAAAGCCGCTGGCGGCCGAGGTCGGCAAGGTGTTTTCCTATTCGAGCGGTACGGCGGTGATGCTGTCGCGGCTCTGGCAGCACGCGATCGGCGACAAGGCCAAGGCGCTGACATGGCCGCGCACGGCCCTGTTCGAGCCGCTTGGCATGCATAGCGCGGTGCTAGAGACCGACGAGCAGGGCACTTTCGTCGGCTCGTCCTATCTCTACGCAACCGCGCATGACTGGGCGCGCTTCGGCCAGTTCCTGCTGCAGGGCGGGGTGTGGAACGGCAACCAGATCCTGGCAACCGGTTTCGTCGACTGGATGCGCGAGCCGGCATCCGCCTCGAAGGTCTACGGCAAGGGTCAGTTGTGGATCGAGGCCCCGGGCGATGAGGAAAACCCCGGCGCCGGCGTCGCGGCAGGCCTGCCCAAGGACACGTATTGGATGGAAGGCCATGACGGGCAGACGGTTGCCATCATCCCTTCGGAGCAGTTGGTGGTGGTGCGGCTGGGGCTGACGCCTGCCAAACTCGGCTACCGGCCGCAGACGATGGTGGGGGCGCTGATCAAGGCGCTGCATTAGCGCGGCGCAAACTCTTTGCTATGCAGCTGTCGCCAATGGCTTGGCGCGGTCAACTCGCGCCCGCTCGTCGGGCGAGTTCATGACCTGCCAAAGATCGCTGCGGCGCTGGACGTTCAACCAGAAGTCCGGGCTGTTGCCGAACACCCGCGCCAGAATAAGCGCGGTCGCCGCCGTGACGTTGCGGCGGTCGTTGCACAATTCGTTCACATGCTTGCGCTGGACCCCCATCGCCTCGGCCAAAGCCGCCTGCGTCAGGCCAAGCGGCTGCATGAATTCTTCCGTGAGAATTTCGCCAACCGTTGCCGGCTTGCGTGCGGTCATCAACATGTTCTCACCTCATCTATAGCTGTGGTCGTCGAGATAGATGTCCGACGCCTCACCGCGGCCGCCGTCCCAGCGGAAGATCAGCCGCCATTGCTTGTTGACGCGTATTGAATGGAAGCCTTCGAGAATGCCGCGCAGCTTCTCGAAATGATTGCTGGGCGGCACACGCAAATCCTGATCGATCATCGCGTCGTCAATCATCTGGAGCTTGCGGAACAAACGGCTTTCGAGATCGGACGGAATGTTGCGAGAATGGGTGTCTTCCACGAAGAAGGCCCGCAGCCATTCATCCCTGAAGCCGATGATCACCACATGCTTCCATGCATGTGAGATAGTGTACCGCTCTCGGGGTCATAAGGCAACGTTGATCCAACGGATCGTGGCTGCTTCGCCTTTATGTGCCTTTCCCACGGCAATATTCAGGAAGTGATCTTGATAACCGCCAGCCAGGCATAGCCGCGATAAAGCGTGCGGAAACGGAAGCTTGCACCGGTTCGCCGCGATTCTGATTCCAGCACCTCGCGCAACGATTCACGCGGCGTGACGTGGAACTTTTTCAGCCAGCCGCGCAGCAGCGCCCGGAACCAGCCAGGCAGGCCTTCCTGCTGGCCGAAATCGACGATGTGCAGCGAACCGTTCGGCGACAGGGCGGCAAGCGCTGCCGATACTGTTTTTTCCCAGCCGGGGATCATCGACAGTGAATAGGACACGAAGACACGGTCGAAGCGTTCGACACCGAAGAGTGCACGGGCATCGAAATCGGTGGCATCGCCCCTTGCCAGCACGACGCGGCCGGACAGGCCCTCGCGATCGATCGCCTTTCCGGCCGTTTCCAGCATTTCGGCCGAGATATCGAGGCCGTAGAAGCGGGCATCGGGATAGCGGCGGGCAGCCAGGATGATGTTGCGGCCGGTGCCGCAGCCGAGTTCCAGCACGGTACCGCCGGCGGGCACATCGAGCCCCGCGATCAGCCGGTCGCGGCCGAGAAGATAGTATTTGCGTGTCAGGTCGTAGATGTGGCGCTGCCAGCGGTAGACGCCGTCCATCAGTTCGGCATGGTTGGCCTTGAATTCGGGGCTGGCCGGCAACTCGCTGGTGCTCATGCGGCGCGCTTCACGTAGAGATGGAAGCCGCCATAGATGGCCGAGCGATCGCGGGCCGAAAATTCGCGCGAAGCTTGGTCCTGATAATCCCACTGGTCAAGCAGCGAGCTGGAGACACGGCCCGGCAACAGGCTGGGCTCGGCGGCGGTGCGGAAGATGACGCGGGCGCCTGCGGAAGCGGTGCGGGTGATTTCCGTCCACAGTGCGTTGAGCTGATCGTCGGTCATCCAGTCCTGCGCGTCGAGCAGGACGAATCGATCAACGGAGCCTGCATCCTTGCCGGCGAGGAATTCGATCAGATTGGCATGGTGGATGGCGACGCGGTCGACATTGCCGCGGATGGTCTCGTAATTCTGTTTTTCGAGATAGGCGGGCAGGGCGGCCTCGCCGGGGTTCGGATAGCGCCGGGCGAAGGCCTGCCAGGCGAAATAGTTGTTCTCCAGTGGAAAATCGCAAGCGAGTTTTTCCAGCCGGGCTTTCAGCACGCTGGCCATGGTGCCGTCGCCCGACGTGATCAGCGAATCATACTGCGCCGGTGGAATGCCGAGGCCGAACAGCGAAGCCTTGCGCGACGTCGCCCATCTCAAAAGCTTCTTGTCGAAGACCGGCGCCAGCTCCTCGTTGAAGAATCGGCGCTGCTCGCCGATGTTCCTGGCCTGCATGATGCCGGAGGGGTCGACGCCGAAGAATTTTCCCGTGCGGTGGCCCATGGCGATGAACAGGCCGAGCAGGCCGGTCTGGTAGAAATTGCGGTCGAACACAGTGATGCGCCTGATGCCGCGCCAGTTGCGGCGCTCCCAGTAGTGACGGCTGACAGGATCGAGATGCGGCGCGATGAAACGGTCATACGCTTTCGAATTGTGGCTGGTGTCGGCGGCGCCGAAGAAGCGGAACAGGTCGCCCTGCGATGGCAAATGGCGCACCGCCTCCAGCTTCATGCGGTTCAGCGCGATGTGCGCGGTGTTGAGGTCGACGGCGTCGACCCGGGCCGGCGAGCGCGTGAGGTAGGCCAGAATGTTGCAGCCGCCCGAGGCGATGGTGACGACGCGGTGGCCCTGGCCAAGCTGCATCGCCTCCATGTCGACATCGGGGTCTTCCCAGATCTGCGGATAGACGAGGCCGGAGAACAGGAAGGCGAACAGCCGCTCCGAAATGCCGGCCTTCGACAGCGGGCGGTTCTGGTAGACGGCCTTTCCAACTTCCTTGCCGCGGCGAAAAACCAGATCTGCGGAAACGTCCGTCATGGCAAGATGATTCCCCATTTGCTTTGCCGCAAGCGGGTAGCCTAGGGTCATGACAAGCCGGTGACAGCCTGTTGACGCCTCCTGACAGAGGTGGCGCGTAAAATCAGTTGATACCGCCGCGCAACTTCATCTGGCATCAACTTGCGCACTATCGAAGCCCATGATACCGCCGCGAACACACCCCTTACTGCGAACCAGTTGCACGTGCGTCATCCTCTCCAAGTGTGAAGCCCCATTGATACGGAGTGAGGCCGATTGGCACCTTGCTGTAGGAAGGCATTGAGGGGACGATGCCGGGCTTGAGTGACTGGTATCCATCGAGATAACCGTCGTTGAAGGTCTTGCTCGGGTAGGCAGGAATGTTCTTCACGATGGACATGGCGACTTCTCCTCAGAATATTGCGGACATGCGCCCGCCTCTGGCTCGCCATGTCCGCGCCCGGCAAGCATTCGTCATTGCCCTCCGAACCCGCCCGGCGTCGGCGTCGTCAGGATGACGGCGTCTCCTGCCTGCAGCACTGTCTGGTCGCAGGCTTTCAGCATGTCGATTGTGCCGTCCTTGCGGCGGACTTTGGTCGAGCCGACCTCGCCATCGCCGCCCCCATCCAGCCCTTGCGGCGGCCGGTTGCGATGCGAGGACAGGATGGCGCATTCCATCTTTTCGAGGAAGCGGATGGTGCGCTTGGTGCCGTCGCCGGCGTTCCATTTGCCCTTGCCGCCGGAATTTTCCCGAATGTGGAAATCCTCGAGCAGTACGGGAAAGCGCAGTTCCAGCACTTCGGGATCGGTGAGGCGCGAATTGGTCATGTGGGTGTGGACGCCTGAGGTGCCGGCAAAGCCGCGGCCCGAGTTCATCTGGCCGGCCGGCGAGCCGGAACAGATCGTCTCATAGTACTGGTAGATCTTGTTGCCGAAGGTCAGGTTGTTCATCGTGCCTTGCGCGTTGGCCATGGCGCCCATGGCGCCGAACAGCGCGTTGGTGACATGCTGCGAGGTCTCGACATTGCCGGCGACGACCGCGGCGGGGTAGGCGGGTTTCAGCATGCAGCCATCGGGAATGATGATGTTGATTGGCCGCAGGCACCCGGCATTCATCGGGATCATGTCCTCGACCATGACGCGGAAGGCATAGAGCACGGCGGCTCGGGCGACCGGTTCCGGCGCGTTGAAATTATTCTTCATCACCGGCGAGGTGCCGGTGAAGTCGACGGTCGCCTCGCGCTTTTGCCGGTCGACCGTGATCTTCACCTTGATGATTTGGCCGGTGTCGGTCGGGTACTCATACTCAGAACTGTCGGGCAGCCGCTCCAGCACGCGGCGCACGCTTTCGGCGGCATTGTCCTGGACATGGCCCATATAGGCCTCGACGACATCGAGGCCGAAATGCGTGACCATCTTGCGCAGTTCCGCGACGCCCTTCTCGTTGGCGGCGATCTGCGCCTTGAGGTCGGCGATGTTCTGGTGCGGATTGCGGGCCGGATAGCGGTGGTCGGTGAGCAGCGTTTCCAGCTCCTTCTCGCGGAATTTTCCGCGATCGACGATGCGGAAATTGTCGAACAGCACGCCTTCCTCGTCGACCGTGGTGGCGAGCGGCGTCATCGAGCCGGGTGCGGTGCCGCCAATATCGGCATGGTGGCCGCGCGAGGCGGCCCAGAACAGGATTTCCTCCCCCCTTGAGGGGGAGGTGCCGCCGACGGCGGCGGAGGGGGTCGGATCGACCGGGTTCGACGCTCTTGCGGTGCCTTCTGAGAGGACCCCACCCGGCCGCTGCGCGGCCACCCTCCCCTCGAGGGGGAGGGAAAACACCGGCGTCACCACGGTGATGTCGGGCAGATGCGTGCCGCCATTGTAGGGCGCGTTGAGGGCAAAGACGTCGCCGGGGTGGATGTCGCCGGAATTCAGCCGGATGATGGTTTCGACCGAGCGGTCCATCGAGCCGAGATGTACCGGCATGTGCGGCGCATTGGCGACCAGTGCGCCGGTGCGATCGAAGACTGCACAGGAAAAATCCAGCCTTTCCTTGATGTTGACGGAATAGGCGGTGTTCTGCAGCGTCACGCCCATCTGCTCGGCGATCGACATGAACAGGTTGTTGAAGACCTCCAGCATGACCGGATCGGCCTCCGTGCCGAGCGCTGCCTGCCGGCGCTTTTTCTCGACACGGCGCAGGAGCACATGGTTCCTGGCGGTGATTTCGGCCAGCCAGCCCGGCTCGATGACGATCGTCTGGTTAGGCTCGATAATCAAGGCAGGTCCGGCAACCCTGTTTCCCGGTTTCAGCGCTTCGCGGCGGAAGATGGGTGAAGTGCGCCACTCTCCCTCGGTGAAGATTTCGCGGGTTTGCGAAGGGTTTACGGCAAGGTCTTCGGTTCGTGATTCAGTTTCGTCGCGCCCGGTACCGCCGGTGTCGGTGCCTTCGACGCCGACGGTCTCGACGATCATCGGCTTGTCGTCATAGACGAAACCGAACTG
>NZ_RZRK01000388.1:0-5792 GCF_003997835.1 Mesorhizobium sp. M7A.F.Ca.CA.004.12.1.1 | reverse complement strand
CCCATATACATGTTAGATGGTTGATAGTTATACTTGTTTTGACGGAAACGTATCCGTAGATAATAATATGTTTACCGATGTATACGCCTATGGTCCGTATTGTCACAAATTTTACATAAATATAGACTCGTCGCGGTTTCGTGATCGCCTTGCGCCCAAGAATTTTCGGATGTACGTTAGCTTGCGGTCAATTAGCCATAGATGATGTTTGAGGGGGCAAAATGAACATTTTGTCGAGGCCAGCTTTTTTTGAAGCATTTCAGAAGAGATTAGCCAGCAAAGAACAGACACCCGTCCCTGGCGTATTTGGCCGTTGGCTGGCAAGTTCGCTGTTGCGGCGCTCGCCGGGGCGAGCCCGACGGCCCAGCAAGACATCAGATTTGCCGAACCTGGCACTTGAAGCGCTTGAACCGCGTTATCTGCTGTCGGCCGACATCTTGCCTTTCGCAGTCGACATGAACGACTTGGCCGGCGCCGACTATTCGCTGCGCTATGACAATCTGATCCAGGCGATCCAGATCTATGACAACAAGTCGGACACGCTGATCGACCAGCGCAACGTGCAGCAGATCGACTATATCGTGGTGCGCGGCACCGACGCCGACGACAAACTCACCATCGACTTCGGCGAAAACTTCCTGGCGGCGCTCGACGTGCGCTTCGACGGTGGTGCCGGCAACGACACGCTTGCCATGACCGGCGGCAGCTTCGACGCCGTGCGGCTGGCGACCGACACCGGCCTGTCAGGTAGCATTACCGCGCAAGCCGGAGCGTTGACCCATAGCATTGGCCTGGCAAACGTCGGCGCGGTCGAGGACGATACGACGGCCAGCCAGCGCATTTATGCCGACACTTCCGGGCAAGCGCGGGTGATCCGCATCGGCAGTTCAGATGATTCCAATGACGGTCTGTCGGTGCTTGACGCTGGAACATTTAACAATTTGATCGCCTACAAGTTCGCAACTCCGGCGGTCTCGCTGACCGTTGACGCGGGCGCGGGCGACGACAGCTTTGTGCTGCGCGAGATCGACCCTGCTTTGGCTGGCAGGGTGGTGTTGAGCGGCGGCGCCGGCAGCGACGCCGTGGTCGGCCCCCCGCGGGACACCGACTGGCATCTCACTGGCGAGGGTTCAGGTGATGTTGCTGGGGTGTCCTTCGTTACGGTCGAGAACCTGATCGGTTCCGCTGGCAACGAGGACACCTTTTTTGTTGGTGCGGCCGGAAGATTGAGTGGCGTCATGGCTGGCGGCGACGCTGGCTTCGACAGCATGGTTCTCGACGGCGGCACCTTCGCCTCGGTGAAGTATGCAGCTACTGGCCAGACGTCGGGCACAATCACGCGTGACGGTGTCGTGCTCCGCTATGACGGGCTCGAACCGATCATCGACAACAGTGTCGTCGCGGACCGGGTCATCACAACCAGCAATGCCGACGATGAAGCGACTCTGACCGACAATGGCGCGACGCTGACGCTGTCGTCGGATTCTCTTATTTCGACATTCGAGTCGATCACTTTCAACAAACCCAGCACCAGCCTGACCATCAATCTCGGCGATGATCTGGGCATTCCGATTCTTTCAAAGGATACCTTGACGATCAATGCGGTGAACCTCGGTTCAACCGCACTCATCATCAATGGCCAGGACGGCAAGGACGAGGTGACGATCTCCGGGACGCTGACTGCCGGCGCAGTTACCGTCAATGCCGAGAAGATCAGCGTTTCCAGCACCATAAACGCCAGTTCGATGACCCTGACAGCAGCGGCGGCGGACGATGGAAAAATCACGGGTGGCGCGTATTTCGCGACCCCGGAGGCGATCATCGACCTGAGCGGCGCCACGATCATCGTGACGGGCGCGGCTCAATTCACTGCAACCGCGACCGCCAATGTCGAGGCTGAGACTTTCGAAGTTGGGCCGCTCGCGGGTGTCATCGCGACGATCCTGCCCGAAGCGCGGGTCAAGTTCAGCAGCACCAATGTGACCGCGGCCAGCCTGTCGGCGTCGAGCACCGTAACCGTCACGCTGACCGCGAAGGACGAGTCCGACGCCGGTTCCGACAACGATGAAAAGAAGGATGCAGCGGTTTCCGTCACCGTTCTGGTCAGCGACGCGATCACCGAAGTGCTCGCGGGCAGCGTGCTCAGCGTCTCGGGCGCGGTGTCGCTGACTGCAACCAGCAACTTGACGATGACCACCGAGGCCGATGGCGGTAGCGGCGGCAAGGGCGCAAGCGTTGCGGTTTCAGAAGTCAATGCGACGACCCGCGCCAATGTCTCGGGCGGTTCGACGATTGGCGCGAATGCCGGCGATACACCCAATTCGATCGCGCTCGGCGCAACGCTGATCAGCAATATCACGACGATCGCCAAGTCGACGGCAGGCGGATCGGACCAAAGTGCGGGCGGTGACAACGAATCCGAGGAGCGCCTGAAGGACCCCAATAAGGACGGCATCACGTCCGACAAGGCGACGACCAGCAGCGGCGATATCACCTTTGCCGGCGCGGTGACGGTGTCGGATTATCGGCCGACCACCGAAGCCTTCGTTCAGGCCTCCACCCTCACATCCGGTGGCGCGATCACGCTGACCGCGCAATCGACGGACAAGGTGACGGCGACGGCGGACGGCACCAACACGAACTCTTCCTCCAACGGCGCTACCGGCATCGGCGTTGCAGTAGCGCTGAGCATCGCCGACGTCACGACGCGTAGCTATCTCGGCGGCGCCTCGTCGCTGTCGGCGAGCGCGGTGTCATTGAGCGCCACGATTGCGGCCGGCGACAGCTTCATCGCCCAGGCGACTTCCGGCGCCGGCGAGGGCTCCAAGACGCAGGTCGCGGGTTCGCTCGCCATCAATATCGTCATCACCGAGGCTTCCGCCGACGTCGCGGCAAACGCCTCGATCAATCTGAATGGCGCGGATCTGTCGCTCACCGCCAACTCCACCACCAACGTCGTGACCGATGCGGTTCCCGACGACGCGAGCGGCGCCGCGGGCGAACTCGGCATCGGTGGTTCGGTCGCCCTGACCATCGTCGACAATTCCACCTCGGCGTCGATCCGCGACAACGCGACCATCGTTGCCGGCGACGCTATCACCATGATTGCGACCGGCAACCATACAGCTGCCACCAAGGCAGAAGCGGGCGCGGAAGGCGGCGATGTTGGCATCGGCGGTGCGGTGGCGATCGACGTCATCGACAACAACACCGAGTCGTCAATCGGTTCCGGCGGCGAACTCGACATCACCGGCAATTTGTCGGCCAGCGCCAGCAATCACGGCGTGAGCACGACGCTGGCCGATGGGGATGCCATCGGCTCGACGGCAATCGGCGCGGCGATCGCGCTTGCCTTCGTGGACAACCGTGCGTTCTCGACATCGAACCGCAATCTTCGTTCGAACGGATCGATCAGTCTGTCGGCCGCCAATGACGGTTCCAGCAAGGCGGAGTCGATTGCGAGTGCCGCTGGCGCCGAGAAAGACGAGGACGGCAACACCAAGGCCGACGAGCAACGGGACAAGGAAGTCGGTCTGGCCAACAGCAAGTCGAATGATGGCGACAGCGCCAGCAAATCGGCCAACAGTTCAGGTGGAAGCGGCGGCGGCGATGTCAGCGTCGCGGCAGCGCTTGCCCTCAATGTCTCGTCGTCACTGGCGGTGGCGTCGATCAATGACGGGCGCACGGTTGTTGCCGGTGATGGCGCTGGCGTCGGTGAACTCAATTTACAATCGTCCAACAATATGGACGCGACGGCGAAAGCCGATGGCACCGCAAAGACGAGCGACAGCGGCACCGCTGTCGGTGTCGCAGTGGCGATCAATATCGCGACGATGCGCAACGAGGCGTCGATCGGGGCTGGCAGCATCATTACGGCCGACGGGGTGAAAGCCGAAGCCAAGATGAAGAACGTCGGCGGTGACGTGACGCATCGTTTCGGCGCCGAGTCGACCTCCGGCGCCAGCGGCGGCGATATCGGCGTGGCCGGTTCGTTCGCGCTGAGCTTCGCCGATACCGACACGCTTGGCGTGATTGGTCTCGACCATGCCGATCAGCCAGCAAGCGGCGCCGCGACGGTTACATTGACCGGCGGCAATGTTCTGCTCACGGCGATCAACACGACTGTAACCACAACGACGGCGACCTCCTCCGGGGCCGGAAGCGGCTCGGGCAGCGTCGGCGTCGGCGCGTCGATCGCGCTCGGCATCGGCTTGAACACCACGTTTGCCGGCATCGAGAACGGCGAGACGGTTAGCGGGACGACCGGCAATTTCACCGTCACCGCGACATCCAATGATACGCTGACGACGACGGCCAAGGCCGGCGCCGAGGGCGCAACCGGCATCGGGGGCGCGATCGCTGTCGCCTATTTCGACAACGACACGGATGCGCACATCGGCACCGGCGGCGGCGCAACGATCACGCTGACGGGCAATTTGGCCGCGCAAGCGTCGCACACCGGTACGGTTCACACGCTTGCCGATGGCGAAGCCGCCGGCAGCAGCGTCGGCGTTGGCGCGTCGATCGCGCTGAATATCGGCGAAGTCACCAACGACGCTTTCCTCGGCCGCAATTTCCAGAACGTCGGCACGGTGACGATCACCGCGACCTCGATGCTCGACACCAAGGCAGAGTCCAAGGCGAGTTCGAAGGGCCAATCCACCAAGAAGTCCGATGGCACAACGGACAGTGCCAGCTCCGATCAGGAGACGACCAACCAGACCGAGATGGCCAAGAACCAGAGCGGCGGCACCAAGACGCCCTCGCAGAGCGGCGGCAGCAGCCTTGGCCAGGCCGACAGCAACAGCAATGCGCAGACCGGCAAGGGCACGCAGGGCGGCAACGGCTCCGGCGGCACCAATGTGGCAGCGACGATCGCCGTCAACTTCCTCGATGCGGACAACCAGGCGCAGATCGCCGGCGATGTGACGATCGCCGGCACAGGCGCGATGAAGGTCGAGGCGATCAGCACGACCGACGCGCGGGCATTGGCCACAGCGACGTCCACGAACACCAGTTCCAACACCGGCGTTGCCGCGGCGATCGGCCTCAACATCGTGCTGCTGGACAACAATGCGATGATCGGTTCAAACGCCGATCTGACCGCCGGATCGATCGAGGTCCGCGCCGCGACCGGCAATGGACAAAAGAACACGTTCCAGGCGCGCGCCCTTTCCGGCGCAGTGTCGAAAAACACCGCGGTCGGCGGCTCGGTTGGCGTCAACTATCTTGATGTCGACACGCTGGCATCGGTCGGCGACAATGTCGATCTCGACGCCAACACCGGCAATATCGAGATCGGCGCCGTCAGTCTCAATGAAATGCAGAACCTGGCCGGCGGTGCGGCTTTGAGCACCGGCAGCGGCGGTGGCGGCGTGGGTATCGCGGTCACCGTCAACATCGTCAACGATCTCAACACCAAGGCGCAGACCGGCATCAATCTCGACGCTGAAGCGCAGGGCGCGATCAACGTCACCTCGCATGCCGAACTGCTGCCGATCTCGGAAGACCTGCCGGTCATCGGCTCGTTGGCCGTCACCAGCTTCGCCGCCGGCATCGCCGGTGCGTCGGGCGGCTTTGCCGTCGGCGGCTCGTCCAGCGTCAACGTGATCTTCATGGAGACGCACGCGTCGGTGAACGACAACTCCGACCTCGAAGCCGGAACCGGCATCAAGATCGAGGCGACGGACCTGCTGACCGTGGTCAGCGGGGCGGGCGGCATCGGCCTCACGCTGAACGGCAATGCCGGCGTCGGCATCGGCCTGGACGTGCAGGTGATCACGCGCAACACC
>NZ_RZRK01000387.1:0-5795 GCF_003997835.1 Mesorhizobium sp. M7A.F.Ca.CA.004.12.1.1 | reverse complement strand
AGCGTTGTTTTGAGGGCCGTTCGCGCGGATGCCCCTTCGGTTGGCGGGCTTCGTTGCGCGATCAATTCTCGGTGCTGCGCAGCTGGAATTGGCTGACGCCGATCGCGAGGTTCATGCCGGTCTGCGTCTGCAAGCTGAGCGGCTGCAAGGTGAAGGCCTGAGAGGAGCCGCCGACCAGCAGATTGGCGCCGGCGCCGACGGCGGCCGTCACCTCCGCGCTGGCGCCGATATAGTCGCCGGCCAGCGCACCCGGCGCATAGATGTTCTTCAGCGGCGTCAGCACGATCCACTGCATGACCGTCTGCTTCGTCGTGCCGATGTCGAGGCCGTATTTGTTGACGGCGCCGAAATAGGCTTCCGGCGCGAAGCTTTTGTCGGCGGGGTTGAAGGTGCAGCTCAGATCCTTGCTCGAGCCGAAGATGAAGCCGGTGCCGCCGCCTATGGCGCAGTCAAGCGTACCGACTTCCATGCCTCGGTCCTGCGCCTGCACCGCTCCGGATAGCGTCGTGAACATGGCGGCAGCTATGGCTGTCTTCAGCATGATGGTTCCCCCCCAAAATCAAACGGCGCGAAACCATCCTATCTGGTTCCGCGCCGCGGGGTGAGGGGTCATGGAGCGCACGGCTCCATGCAATCACTTGAATGAGTGGATCAGCTGGAGCGAGGTCACGGCCACGGCAAGGTTGACGCCGGTCTGCGCCTGGACGCTGAGCGGCTCCAGCATGACGGCGCTGTCCAGGCCGCCAACCAGCAGATTGGCGCCGCCGCCGGTCACCACGCTCGCCTCGGCGTTGACACCGTAGTAGCTGCCGGCGAGATCGCCTCCGTCACGATCCCGGGTCGCGGCCAGCACGGCCCAGACGAGCTGGCCCTGATGCGTCTGGCCGACATCGAGGCCGATCTTGGAGATGATGCCTGTGTAAATCTCGGACGGCCCGTGATGATGAGGCCGGAAGACACAGGACACGCCCTTGTTGGAAGCGACGATATAAGCGGTGCCGCCGTCGATGGTGCAATCGAGCGTGCCGAGTTGCAGCTTGCCGGCGCTGGCCGGAGCCACCGCGAACATCGTCGTGGCGAGGGCAGCGGCGCAGGCGAGTTTCTTGATCATGGGAGGGTCCTTTCGCAAAATACTTTCAACAACGGCTTGGGTGGGTAGACCGTTCCGCTGAAAACTTGGCGCGATCAAGGCAGGGGCCGAAAGCCTCCTGCCTGGGTTAATGCCCGGTTGCGAAGTGCGTCCTTTAGGACACGCAAAGGATCCCGCGGCACTTGGATGTCACGCGGATTCGTATGGGAAGCGCTTGCCGAAACCGAGATCAGCTGACGCGGGCGAGGCCATCCTTGGCCGGCTGGTAGGTAGGGTCGAGGCGAACGGCTTCCTTATAGGATTTCGCGGCCTTCGCCTTGTCGCCGCGCCGCTCATAGATCAGCGCCTGGTTGGACCAGGCCTCGGCATTCCTGCCGTCGAGCTTGATCGCCATGTTGAAATCGGAAAAGGCGTTGTCCTCGTCGTTGGTCGCCAGATAGGAGAGGCCGCGGCCGTTGTAGGGCTCGGCGGCGTCCGGCGCCAGCGAGATGGCGGTCGAGAAGTCCTCGATGGCGAATTTGTGCTGGCCCTGGCTCTGATAGATCAGGCCTCGATTGTGGTAGGCGCGCGCGTCGGTCGTATCGAGCTGGATTGCCTTCTGGAAGTCGTTGAAGGCGTCCTGGGTGCGACCCGCCTTGCGGTAGAGATTGCCGCGGCCGATATAGGCGGCGTCGTAGTTGCCGTTGATCTGGATCGAACGGTTGTAGTCCGCGAGCGCGGCTTCCTGATTGCCGAGGAAGCGCTGGATCAGCGCGCGATTCGAATAGGCCTGGAAGAAATTCGGGTTGAGCTGGATGGCTTGATTGAAATCCTTGAGCGCCGCTTGGTACTGGCCGCCACGACCATAGGCCGAGCCGCGCACATTGTAGCCTTCGGGATCCTGGGGATTGCGCTGGATGACCGCCGACAGCGAAGAAATGTTCTCGCTCGACCCTTGCGCCTTGTCGATGTTGTTGAATTCACCGGTCGGGCCCGCCGTTTGGCAGCCGGCAAGCGCCAGTCCGGAGAGCAGGGCCGCTGTCAGGGCGAAACCACGCAATGCAGTCCCGCGCTCCACGCTCGTTGCGTTCATGTCTGCCCTGTCCTCACTTCAAGCCGCGTCGTTCAGGTCCGGCTCCCCCTCCGGACCGGTCACATCAAAACAAAAAGGTGGCGGCGATTCCACATCGCGCCACCTCTGATATCCTTCGAAAAGGACGAAAAATTGGCGTTAGAACCGCGGCGGACGCGGAGCGCCACCTGCACCGCCGGCGGCGCCAGCAGCGACCGGGCGCGGCGTCATCGGCAGCAGGCCTTCGCGCTGGGCGCGCTTGCGGGCCAGCTTGCGGGCGCGGCGGACAGCTTCAGCCTTTTCACGGGCGCGCTTCTCGGACGGCTTCTCGTAGTGACCGCGCATCTTCATTTCGCGGAAAATGCCTTCGCGCTGCATCTTCTTCTTGAGAGCGCGAAGCGCCTGATCAACGTTATTGTCGCGGACGAGTACCTGCACGGGCAATCCTGTCTTTCGGGTTTGATATCAACAGGCAAGCGGCCATAGCCACTAGCCTCCGCGGCGGTTTACACCACGAATTGGGGCGGCTGATACCAGAATCATGCCGCGCTGTCCACAGCGGAAATGATTTTGCGGGGCCAGCCGCCGTCTGTTTGCCCTTGGACAAGTGTGCCACTTGCCCTTGAGATAAGGAGCCGACTAGGCCCTCGCGAGGTGCAGCAGCTCGAAATCCTCGAAGAACTCGCCGTAGTCGCAGGTGATCTCCTCGCCCACGGCGATGTCGCGGGTCGCCGTGGCTCCGCCATATTGCGAAAAATCCGTATTCGGATTGCTGGAATGGTTCATGAAGCGGCCATTGTCGACTTCATAGACCATGAAACCCGGCCGGTCCGGGCTCGGATAGGCATAGCGGTCGAGCAGTTCTCTGAGATGCGGGGGTGCCGTCTCGTATTTGTCCATGGGGATCAGCCGGTCGAAATCCGGATCGAGCCGCCAGATCGAAGCGCCTTTCCTGATCGGCTCCGCGGCGAACACGCCGACGCCTTCGATCGCACTCGCAGTCACATAGGTTCTGATCAGCATCATGGTTCCAGACCCGCTTTTGGACAGAAACGGAATCGCCAAATCGCGGCGAGAAATCAAGACCGGACGTCTGCCTGGCGGCTATGAACATGCATCCGGCCGCGAAAAGCCTTCACGTCCGATTGATCGACACGCCGCCATCGGCAAACAGAGCCGCTCCGGTGGTGAAGCTCGAGGCGTCGGAGGCGAGATAGAGCGCGGAACGGGCAATCTCCTCCGGCATTGCGATACGCTTCAAAGCATGCAGGCCTTCGACGAAGGCTCTTGATTCCGGGGTCTTGAAGGTTGCCGCCGGCGTGTCTGTGCCGCCGGGCAGCAGCGCGTTGACCCGCACGCCTTTCGGGCCGTATTCGGCGGCAAGCACCTGTGTCAGTCCGATCAGGCCGGCCTTGCTCGCGGCATAGCTTGTCATGCCCGGCATGCCGACTGTGTGGCCGACGAAGGTGGAAGTGAAGATCAGCGAACCACCGCCACGCTCGATCATTGCCGGCACCTGGTATTTGGCGCCGAGAAACGCGCTGGTGAGATTGGTGTCGAGCGTCTCGCGCCAGCCTTCCAGCGGCAGGTCCGAAATCGGTCCCATCCGGCCGACGGCGCCGGCATTGTTGAAGGCGATGTCGAGCCCACCGAACTTTTCGACCGCCAGATCGACGAGGGCTTTCGCGTAGGCTTCGTCGCGGACATCGCCGGCAAGCGCGATGGCGATGCCGTCGGTGTCCGCGATTTCGGCGACAAGCGCATCGAGTTCGGCCTGGCGGCGGGCGGCAACGATGACCTTGGCGCCTTCCTCGGCAAAGAGTTTTGCCGTGGCGCGTCCGATGCCGGAACTGGCGCCGGTGACGATGGCGACCTTGTTGGCGAGTGCGAACATTTCTGCATCCTTGTTATTTGGGCCGGCTTCACTGGCAGTTGGGATGCTTGGTCGCAGATCGAGGCAACGCGAGCCACCCGATACGTGCGAAGCCATCGGCGACGATTTCTTGACGTCGGATGGACACCGGGGTACCAAGACGCCATTCAACCTTGCGGGTGGATGCGCCACCCATTCCAATGACCCCCCAAGACATAATGAGCAAGTTGTTGGCCTCCGGCTTCGAGGGCAACAGCAAGCTGACGTTCGCTCTCCAATCGGAATTTCATAAGGGCTTTCCGCTCGAAAACCTTCGGCCGCTGCTGACGTCCGACAACCTTCATACGCAGGCCGCCGCGGCTTTTTTGACGGCTGAAGCCAGTTCCCGGATAGGTTACAAGATGAATTGCGTTGTCGCAGAGATAGCCGATCTGCTCGACAGTCAGGTCTCAGGCATCCGGTTCGACGCAATCGAGGCACTTCTGGGATGCACGACGCCGGCCGATGGAGCCATTCTTGGCCGCGTGATGCTGCGGCTGGATGACGAACATGCCGGCGTTCGATGGAGGGTGGTCCAGTTCATCTGTCTTGCGGAGCGCTGGCAGCTAAAGCTTGCGGTGGAAAATGCCGCCGCCCTGCGTCCGGACTCGGCTTTCAAGACACTGGTCAATGCTTATGGTCACTATTTCATGCCGAGCTCCAAGGACCTGCGACAGTTGCTTGAGCATGCGGATCCGGTGTTGCGGCGCTTTGCGGCGGCAGTAGCTATCAGGCCGCGCGAGGTGATCGTCGAGCGTTTCGTGGCCATGGCGGAGCAGTCGGACGATGCGGAAATTCGTAAAATCGCCGCCGATTGCCGCCAAGGTTATTTGCGGCCGACCTATGCAATCGGACCGTCCATCGTGAAGCGTGTCTCGTCTGAACCAGCAAAAGGCGAAGCTCAAAACGGCGGCCGTTGAAGGCGCGGCGCAAAACGGCAAGCGCCGTCGCAAACAGCGCAAGGGTGGAAGCGCTGTTTCGCTAGTGATACACCTCGCGCGCCGGGACCGAATGAACGCCGGCCGCCATTCGCGAAGCCTTTTTGGGGCGAGGTTGGGACGTTGAAGAAATATTCGGTATTCGCCATCGCCCGTGAAGCCATGCGCGGTCACAAGGGCTGGGAGGAACAGTGGTCCTCGCCTGAGCCCAGGAAAGAATACGACGTCATCATCGTCGGCGCCGGCGGCCATGGCCTGGCCACCGCCTATTACCTCGCCACCGTGCACGGCATCACCAATGTCGCGGTGCTGGAAAAGGGCTGGCTCGGCGGCGGCAACACCGGCCGCAACACCACCATCATCCGTTCCAACTATCTCTATGACGAGAGCGCCGGCATCTACGACCATGCGCTGAAGCTGTGGGATGGCTTGAGCCAGGAACTCAACTACAACGTCATGTATTCGGCGCGCGGCGTCATGATGCTCGCCCACAATGTGCACGACGTCCAGGTGCTGAAGCGCCACGTGCACGCCAACCGGCTGAACGGCATCGACAATGAATGGCTGACGCCGGAGCAGGCGAAGGAATTCTGCCCACCGCTCAACACCTCCAGGGATGCGCGCTATCCGGTGGTCGGTGCGTCGCTGCAGCGTCGCGGCGGCACGGCGCGGCATGATGCGGTTGCCTGGGGCTATGCGCGCGGCGCCTCGGCGCGCGGCGTCCACATCATCCAGAATTGCGAGGTGACCGGGGTCAAGCGGGCGCCAAATGGCGCTGTTATGGGCGTCGACACGACGCGCGGC
>NZ_RZRK01000386.1:0-5809 GCF_003997835.1 Mesorhizobium sp. M7A.F.Ca.CA.004.12.1.1 | reverse complement strand
CCCTTGTCGTGTTCGAGCGCGAGAAGGACGACCTCAACTGGGCCGCCGCGCAGAACAATCTGGCCAATGTGCTGTTGAAGATCGGCGAGCGCGAGAGCGACCCGAAGCGCCTGAACGAGGCGGTTGTGGCGATGCGCGCGACGCTCCAGAAACGCCCACGCGAAAAAGTGCCGCTCGAGTGGGCCGCTTCGCAGAACAATCTCGGCCTGGCGCTCTATGCGCTTTCCGAGCGCGAGGCCGCCGGCGAACATCTGACGCAAGCCGAGGCGGCCTACCGGCTGGCACTTGAGGAATACACACGCGAAACGGCGCCGGTGGAATGGGCGATGGTCGAGAACAATCTCGGCAACACGCTGGTGTCGCTCGGCATTCAGCTCAACGACAAGGCGAAGATAAACGAAGCGGCCGACGCGTTCCGTGCCGCGCTCGAGGTGCGAACCCGTGAGACCTTCCCCGTCTCATGGGCGACCAGCAGGCTCAACCTCGGCAACGCGCTGAGCGGCGTCGCCCGCTTCGATATGGGCACCGGCGCGCTTGAAGAGGCCGCGGCCGCCTATGATGACGCACTGACGGTCTTTACCCGGCAGCGTTTCCCGATGGACTGGGCGTCGGCGCAGAACAATCTCGGTTCGATCTACCAGACGCTTGGCCAGCGCACCCGCGACGCGGCCAAGCTGGAGCAGTCGGCGAGCGCCTTCCGGGCGACCCGGCAGGTCTATGTCAGACGGAAATTCCCTCGCGATTGGGCAATGAGCCACTACAATCTCGGCAACACGCTGCAGCTTCTGGGCGGCGTGACCGACAAGCCGGAACATTATGGTGAAGCCATTGCCGCCTACCGCGATGCGTTGCGCGAGTACAAGCGCGAGACGAATCCCCGCCAATGGGCGCTAGCCCAGGCCGGCCTCGGCTCGACGCTGCACTGGCTGAGCATGAGCAATGCCGACTCCAGGACCCTGCTTGAGTCCATAGCGGCCCGCCGGGCAGCCCTCGAAGTACTCACCGTCGACGCGGCACCGGTCGACTGGGCCAACGCCCAGAACGGCATCGGCATGAGCCTGCTCAACCTCGGAAATCTCGAACGCACCGGCAAATATCTCGGTGACGCCGAGGCCGCCTTCACGGCGACGCTGAAGGTATTCTCGAGGGAAGGCCTGCCCATGCAATGGGCCTTCGCGCAGAACAATCTCGGTGACGTCAGCTGGAACCGAGCCAGCTATGGCGGGGGCAAGGCCGAATATCAAAAGGCGATCGAATTCTTCGAGAACGCCAAGCAGGGCTTTACCGAAGCCGGCTACACGATCCCCATCCCGCTCACCGACCAGAAGATCGATCTGGTGAAGAAGCAGATGGCGAAGAAGTAGGTCTACGCATCCCGCCGACCGCGCCTTGTCTTTCGGCTGGCTTTACCGTCCCTATATGTCCCGTCACCGGAACCCATTGCCGGGAACCGGAGAAGGATAGCG
The DNA here is from genome assembly GCF_003997835.1 of Mesorhizobium sp. M7A.F.Ca.CA.004.12.1.1. Classification (NCBI taxonomy): domain Bacteria; kingdom Pseudomonadati; phylum Pseudomonadota; class Alphaproteobacteria; order Hyphomicrobiales; family Phyllobacteriaceae; genus Mesorhizobium; species Mesorhizobium sp. M7A.F.Ca.CA.004.12.1.1. Next base: position 4,343 of record NZ_RZRK01000386.1, on the reverse strand, counting down.
GATGATTCGATTTGCCTTGGCGTTGTTCCTGTTTCTTATTCCCGGCGTAGCCCACGCCACGGATGCAGGCTGGGCGCTGCTGCGCGATGGCGGACATGTCGTGCTGCTGCGCCATGCCATGGTCACCGGCACCACCGACCCGGCCAATTTCGACATCGACAGTTGTGCCACCCAGATGAACCTGTCGGCGCGTGGCAAGCAGCAGGCGAGCAAGATCGGCGCTCTGTTTGCCGCCCGTGCGGCACCGATCGAGCGTGTGCTGTCCAGCCGCTATTGCCGCTGCCTCGACACTGCCCGCATCGCCTTCGAGGCCGAGCCGGAGCTGTTTGCTCCGCTCGATCTCCTGAAGGGCGACGAGGCGCAGAAAGCCGCGCAGATCGCGGCGATCCTCAAAGAAATCCGCGCCTATTCCGGCTCCGACAATCTGGTCATGGTTACCCATCTGGAAGACATCGTGGCGCTGACCGGCATCTCACCGCGCGAAGGCGAGGCCGTGGTCGTGGAGCCGCAGGGCGATGGCCTGCGCGTGCTCGGCCGCGTCACCTTCTGAGCGCCCTGCGCGCGATCGCTGACGTCGAAAGCGGTGTTGCCTAAATGCCACCGCCGCAAGAAGCCGCAAATCCGCCACGACAATGCCGCTTGCGACAACCCGTCGCAGGGGCTATAGGCGCGCTCCCGGTCACGAGAACCGAAGTGAGCACAACGGTTGGAGCTTTCGCCTCCGCCCGTGCAGGCGGCTTTGCCGCCCTGTATACGGCGCTGCTTTGGGGATTGGGATCGCGGATGTAGCTCAGCGGGAGAGCGCCGGATTTGGGTCCGGAGGTCGGGGGTTCAATTCCCTTCATCTGCACCACGGATAGCTCAGTTTGGTTAGAGCATCAGATTGTTAATCTGACTGTCGAAGGTTCGATTCCTTCTCCATTGGCCTGAAAAGCCATCCGAAAAACGGTCCGGGGACTGGAATGCGAAAGACTGGACGGATGGCCCAAGCCCTCGGGCGCGGATCATCCCAAGCGTCTTTCGCCATCGGCTCGCGGCCAGGCCCGCGGTGACGATCAAGGCGCAGCGTCGCCGGCAAGGGAGGCCAAGGCCTCCGGCGCCCGCTTCACTGCCCCGCGATCCGCTCCCGAAGGCCCGCCACGGATTGATGCCACCAGTCCCCGGATCATTCGTGCCCGGGCTGTGACGCAAGAGACGACGTGAAACGAGAAACGAAAGGAACGATCGACGCATGACTTGACGCCTCGCATGGGGCCATGCCCGACAGGAGTAAGACAATGACAATTCTCGACAAGGTTCTTGGGCGCGAGCGCGTCCTCGTAAAGGAAAACGAACGTGCCCTCACCCTCCACAAGGGGGAAATCAAGACTGTCCTGCTGCCGGGCGAGCACTGGCTCGCCAACCGGCGCGGCAGCCTCGAAGTGTCCCGGCACGATCTGAAGAACCCGGAATTCGTTTCGGCATACGAGAAGGCGTTGTTCGACAAGCTCCCGGATGTGGCCGCGCGTCATTTCACCGTCGTTCGCACCGGGCGCACGGATGTCGCCATCATCGAGCGCGACGGCAATCTGCACGCCGTGCTGGCGCCGGACCGCAAGCTGGTGCTGTGGACGGATGCCGGCCCGTGGAAGGTGACGCTGATCGACACATCAGTCGATCTCGCCATCGATGCGGCGGTCATGCGCCGGCTCGGCCAGGCCCGGAAGGCGGAATTGATGTCCGTCCATCCGGTCGTCGACGGTCAGGCCGGACTGCTGTTCATCGACGGTGTTCTGGTCAGGACGCTGACGGCGGGCGTGCATGGCTTCTGGAACGTCGGACGCATGGTGCAGATCAAGGTCGTCGACCTCAAGCGCCAGTCGCTCGACGTTGCCGGGCAGGAAGTGCTGACCAAGGATCGCGTGACGATCCGCGTCAACATCGCGGCCGAATACCGGGTCGTCGATCCTGTCAAGGCGGTGAGCATGGTGAAGGACTTCTCCGAAGCCCTTTACCGCGCCCTGCAGTACGCCTTCCGCAAGACCCTTGGCGCGCTGACACTCGATCAGATCCTTGAAAAGAAGGTGACGATCGACGAAGAGGCCGCTGGCAAGGTCCGCGCCGATATGGCCGAGATCGGGGTGGAGGTCAGCGATATCGCGCTCAAGGATGTCATCCTGCCGGGCGAGATGCGCGAGATCCTCAACCAGGTGGTGTCGGCCGAAAAGCAGGCCGAGGCCAACATCATCCGTCGCCGCGAGGAGACGAACGCGACGCGTTCCCTCCTCAACACGGCCAGGGTGATGGCGGAAAACCCGGTGATGCTGCGGTTGAAGGAGCTCGAGGCTCTGGAAACCATCGCCGGCAAGGTCGAGCGGCTGACCGTCCACAACGGAACCGGCGGGCTGCTGAACGATCTGGTCAAGCTCCGCGACAGCTGATGCATGTCGCCCAAAGTGGTTCCGGTTTTGGAAAAACGACCTGCATCGAAACAAAGGCTGACGTGACGTCAACAGAAGGGCCGCCGGGTAAACCGGCGGCCCTTCTTGCGTTTCCTGGATGCCCTACCCATCTGCGCCCGGCGCATCAGGCCTTTTCCTGCCGGGAAAAACCGATTAGACAGCGCCCAAACAAGATGCGGACAGATTCCGCCCGCAACCGAAGGAAAAGCCCTTGTCCACCACGTTCGACAAAGTCGCCAAGATCATTGCCGACACCAGCGAGATCGATATCGACACGATTACGCCCGAGAGCCACACGATCGACGATCTCGGCATCGACAGCCTCGATTTCCTCGACATCGTCTTTGCCATCGACAAGGAATTCGGCATCAAGGTGCCACTGGAAAAGTGGACCCAGGAGGTCAATGACGGCAAGGCTTCGACGGACGATTACTTCGTCATGAAGAACCTGTGCGCCAAGATCGACGCGCTGGTTGCCGCCAAGACCGCCTGACATCGGTTGAGCGTTCGATCTTGACGCGCTCTGCCGCCTGACCCACAAAGCCGCACATGAGCAGCCCCCGCGACGTCGTCATATCAGGTATCGGCCTTGTCTCCTCGCTGGGGGAAGGTCCGGACGCCCATTGGCAAAAGCTCGTGCAGCCGGGGCTGGAACCGGTGCTCGAAGCGGCGCGCTTTGCACCCTATACCGTTCATCCATTGCCGGAGATCGACTGGAACCTGCAGATCGCCAAACGTGGCGATCAGCGCCAGATGGAAACCTGGCAGAGGCTCGGCACCTATGCCGCAGGCCTGGCGCTGGACGACGCCGGCATCAAGGGCAATGACGAACTCTGCACGACCATGGACATGGTCGTGGCCGCGGGCGGCGGCGAACGCGACGAGGCGGTCGATGCCGCCATTCTCGCCGCGTCGGAAAGCCGCAACGACCGCGATGTGCTGATCAACGAGAAATTGACCACCGAATTGCGGCCGACACTGTTCCTGGCGCAGCTTTCCAATCTGCTCGCCGGCAACATCTCCATCGTCCACAAGGTGACCGGCTCATCCAGAACCTTCATGGGCGAGGAAGGTGCCGGTGTCGCCGCCGTCGAGACAGCAGCCGCGCGCATCCGCTCCGGCCAGTCGACGCACATCCTGGTCGGCGGCGCCTTCCAGACCGAACATTCCGACATGCTGCTCGGCTATGAACTCGCCGGCTATCTGCATCGCGGCCAGTGGAAGCCGGTCTGGCAAAGACAGGGGGCTGAGGGCGGCGGCGTCGTGACTGGATCCGGCGGTGCCTTCCTGGTACTGGAGCAGCGCGAACACGCGATAAGCCGCGGCCGCAAGATCTATGCCGAGCTTGGGCCGGTCGTCTCCGGCCGCGCCAGGCGCCCACGGGGAGAACTCGACGCCCAGATCGCCGCCCTGCTCAAGCAGGCTGCAATGCCGAACGGCAAATTGCTGGCCATGTCGGGCGCGTCGGGCGCCCATACGGCAACCATCGCCGAGAAAGCCGCGCTCGATGCCAATCCGGCGATTGCCGCGCGCGGTTTCTCGACGCTGACCGGACACATGAAGGAAGCACAGTTTCCCTTCGCTGTGGCACTGGCGGCGCTGGCCGTCGATCGCAAGGCCGCCTACCCTGTTTTTGACGCCGCAGCCGAGAAGCCGTTCGAAGGGGTTCCCGCAACCGTCCTTGCAACGGCGATCGGCTATCACCAATTCGAGGGCATGGCGCTCGTCAACGCCGCCTGAGGCGGTGGTCCACGATCCATGCCGCAACGATAGACGATCGAGGGCTACCGCATGGCCAATCTGAACGATCATATGGGCAGGCCGATCGTTGCCGTCACCGGCATCGGCGTGGTGACCTCGCTTGGCGTCGGCAAGGCCGCTAATTGGGCGGCGCTGACCTCG
>NZ_RZRK01000385.1:0-5822 GCF_003997835.1 Mesorhizobium sp. M7A.F.Ca.CA.004.12.1.1 | reverse complement strand
CGGGCAGCAGCGTCTGGAGCCACGGCAGGGCGAGCCACTCGACGAGGCTGGTCAGGCCGAACCACAAGGCGACAAGCGCCAGCAGCGTCAGACCCAATGTCTTGAGGAACACGGCCCGAAAGGGAGGCGAGAGCAGCTCGAGGGCCGCAGTGCGGGCAGCGTCGAAAATCACCGTGCTTTACCCCCAGGTCACACCAGACACCGTCGAAAAGGCGGATGCTTCCGAGATAAGCAGAGCACGGCATGAGCGCAAGCAGGCCGGTTCTTTTGCTTTGACGCAATCCCCAATGCGCTTTTCCCGGGAAAACCGCTTCACACTTGTCCTGGAATTGCTCTACCGCGCAAATGCTGGCTTTCGAACCGGAATGGTCATGGCGGCGACCCCAGCCACGACAAAACCCATGCCCAGCCATGCCGTCGAGCCTAGGCTTTCGCCGAGGAAAAGGGCGCCGATGCCGACGCCGATCGGCACCCGCAGATAGGCCTGCGAGGTGGTGCCGACCGAACCCAACGTGTGGATGAGGCGGAAATAGATGACGAAGGCCAATGCGGTGGAAAACACCGACAGGCCGAGCAGGGCCAGAATCGACGCCGTTGAAGGCGCCAGCGTCCACGGCTGGTCGAACACCAGACTGAGGGGCACGAGGATGACGGCGCCGCACAGCATCGAACCGGCGGCAGGCAGCATCGGATCGAGACCCTTGAAGCCGCGGCCGAAAATGGCGGCCCCGGCATAGCAGATTGTTGCCGCTACGATGGCCAACTGCGCCCACAACTCGTGACCGAGGCCACCCAGTGCCTGCGTGCCGATGATGAGGCAGATGCCGGCAATGCCGGCGCCCACGCCAATCAGCTTGCGCAGCGTGACCGGCTCGTGGCGGGTGATGAGCGCTGTCAAGAGGAAGGTGAAGATCGGCGAGGTCGCATTCAGGATGGTGGCGAGGCCGGCATCGACCGAACGTTCCGCCGCGGCGATCAGGGTGAACGGGATGACGCTGTTGAGGCAGGCCTGGAAGGCGAAGCGGCGCCAGCTTGCCGCATCGCCCGGCATGGCGAGCCCGCGCCAGCGGAGGATGGCAAACAAGATACCACCGGCAATCAGGGTGCGGGCGGCGATGAAGGTGACCGGCGGGATGGTTTCGACGCCAATCTTGATGAAGGTGTAGGAGGCGCCCCAGAGCACCGCCAGCACGACGAGCAGCGCAAGGTCGGTGGTCATGTCGTTCTTTGCAGGCTCGTTCTTTGTCGGCATGGCTCGCCTTCAAACGGGATCGGGTGAGCCATGCTTGTAGGCGGTCCGGTGATGAAATGCTTCGGCCACGGTCGAATTGTCATAGCGCCTCGCGGCTGATGCGCCTTTTGCCTGTTCCGCCAAAGTTGCGTGTCACGCCCTAGGCAAACCGGTTTCAAATCGCTAGACCCGCGCCGGACCGGCGTGGCAAGAAGCCGGCTCGGGTTTTGGCGGAGATTTTGATGCCGGATTATGACGTGCTTTGCATCGGCAATGCCATTGTCGACATCATCGCCCAGTGCGACGAGGAGTTCCTCGAGACCAACGGCATCATCAAGGGCGCGATGAACCTCATCGACACACAGCGCGCCGAACTGCTCTACAGCCGCATGGGGCCGGCGATCGAGGCGTCCGGCGGCAGCGCCGGCAACACGGCGGCCGGCGTCGCCAGCTTCGGCGGCCGCGCCGCCTTCTTCGGCAAGGTCTCCAACGATGCGCTTGGCGAAATCTACGCGCACGACATCCATGCGCAGGGCGTCGCCTTCGACACCATACCGCTCAAGGGTGAGCCGACGACGGCGCGCTCGATGATCTTCGTCACGCCCGACGGCGAGCGCTCGATGAACACCTATCTCGGCGCCTGCGTCGAGCTTGGCCCTGAGGATGTCGAAGCCGACAAGGCGTCTGGCGCCAAGGTCACCTATTTCGAAGGCTATCTGTGGGACCCGCCGCGCGCCAAGGAGGCAATCCGCCAGACGGCGAAGCTGGCGCACGCAGCAGGCCGAGAAGTGTCGATGACACTGTCGGATTCGTTCTGCGTCGACCGCTACCGCGACGAATTCCTCGACCTGATGCGCTCGGGCACGGTCGACATCGTCTTTGCCAACAGCCACGAGATCAAGTCGCTCTACCAGACATCGTCGTTCGACGAGGCGCTGGCCCAGATCCGCAAGGATTGCCGGATCGCCGCCGTCACCCGCTCGGAAAAAGGCTCGGTGATCGTGCGCGGCGACGAGACCGTGGTGATCAAGGCGACCGCCATCAAGGAACTGGTCGACACGACGGGCGCCGGCGATCTCTATGCCGCCGGCTTCCTGCATGGCTACACGCAAGGCCGCGACCTGCAGACTTGCGGCGACCTTGGCTCACTGGCAGCCGGATTGGTGATCCAGCAGATCGGCCCCAGGCCCCGTCAGAATTTGCGCCGCGAGGCCGAGCAGGCGGGGCTGACCATTCCGGACGTTCAAACGAGTTAGTGGCCTACCTTCCCGTTGTGCAGGCTATCTCGCCAGAAGCGCAATCACGGAATAGGGAAATCCTGATGTCGAACATGATGAAGGCGCTTGTGAAGGCCAAGGCCGAACCGGGCATCTGGATGGAAGAGGTGCCGGTGCCGGAGATCGGCCCCAACGACGTGCTGATCAAGATCAAGAAGACGGCGATCTGCGGCACCGACGTGCACATCTACAATTGGGACCAGTGGGCGCAGAAGACGGTGCCGGTGCCGATGGTGACCGGCCATGAATTCGTCGGCACGGTCGCAGATTTCGGCGCCGCGGTCACCGAATACAAGGTCGGCCAGCGCGTGTCGGGCGAAGGCCACATCGTCTGCGGCCATTGCCGCAACTGTCGCGCCGGGCGAGGGCATCTGTGCCGCAACACGCTCGGCGTCGGCGTCAACCGTCCTGGCGCCTTCGGCGAGTATCTGGCGATCCCGCAGCACAATGTCGTGCCGATCCCCGATGATGTGCCCGACGAGATCGCCGCGATCTTCGACCCGCTGGGCAATGCCGTCCACACCGCACTCTCCTTCGATCTGGTTGGCGAAGATGTGCTGGTGACCGGCGCCGGGCCGATCGGCATCATGGGCGCGCTCGTCGCGCAATGCGTCGGCGCGCGCAAAGTGGTCATCACCGACATCAACCCGCTGCGGCTGGCGCTGGCGAAAAAGCTCGGCGTCCAGCATGTCGTCGATGCCTCGAAGGAAAAGCTGCGCGACGTCATGCCAGTGCTCGGCATGACCGAGGGGTTCGACGTCGGCCTCGAAATGTCGGGCGCCGCCCCCGCTTTCCGCGACATGATCGACACCATGAACAATGGCGGCAAGATCGCCATTCTGGGCATCGCGCCGACCGGCTTCGAGATCGACTGGAACAAGGTCATCTTCAAGATGCTGCATCTCAAGGGCATCTACGGCCGCGAGATGTTCGAAACCTGGTACAAGATGATCGCGCTTGTGCAGGGCCCGCTGGATGTCTCCGGCCTGATCACCCACCGCATCGGCATCGACGATTTTCAGGCCGGCTTCGATGCGATGCGCAGCGGCAGTTCCGGCAAGGTGGTGATGGACTGGTAGATGCCGCCTAGCGCAGGATTCTGTTTTTCATCAGCCATTTCACGGAGCGGGGCCATGCGTGGTTCGCACCCATGCGAAGATCGGTAAACCCCTCCGAAACATGTCTCCCGGTTTCGGCGTCAAGGATGCGAATGAACATAGTATGTTCCGTTCGGTTGACGCGCGTTACGACGCCAAGCAAGGCAAGCGACGCGCCGTGCTCCTTGGCAATCGGTCCTTCACAACCAGCGCAGTTGCGCAATCCGTGCGGCGCAGCAGCCTGTGTATCCCTCGCCGGCACATCAATTACTGTAAAGCGCCCAGACTGGGAGAGCATGTCCTTTGCAACTTGTGCCGATTCCGACAGATAGCGCCTGTCATATTCATCTGGGGGAATTATTCCCGCCCCGGCGCTCTTGTCCTCCAATTCGAAAGGGAACACTTCGATCGACATCGGCTTTGTCTGCTGGGCCTGCGCAAATGTGCACGTGCCTACAAGTAGCGTCACCAGGACACTTAAGGCGCGAATGCTCATCGTAGTCCTCCCGTCGGTGTAATGGGCATTATACGCGGCCTGACAACGCAAATCACGATCAAATCGAAAGCAATGCTATGCTTTGGCTGCGGTGGGAGTTCCCACGCAGGTTCGCTCGAACTCCGTCGTTCAGAGTGATTGGCTTGATCTTGGACTAACCCATGCTCGGGACCAGACTGGTCTCCAATGCAGCCAGTCCGCTGGTGATCGCCGTGCGCTCTTCAGCGCTGAGCCTTGCCAGCAAATCCCGTTCGAACGCCTTGGCCAGCGCCACCATCTCGCGATAGGCGGCAAGTCCCGTTCCGGTCAGCGTCAGATGTTCGATACGGCGGTCTTTTTCGTCCGGTTTTCGCGTCAGCCAGCGCCGCCGTTCGAGCTCGGCGACAGCGCGCGAAACCTTTGTCTTGTGCATGGCCGATTGCTCACCGATTGCAGACGCCGTCATCGTTCCATGCTGCCCCAGCCCCGAAAGGGTGCGCCATTCCGGCCGCGTCAGGCCGTGGCTATCCTTGTAAATCCGCGAAAATTCGCGGCTGACGGCGTCGGCAAGCCGGTAGAGCCGGTAGGGCAGGAAATTTTCCAGATTGAGAATTTCAGGCGCGTCGGACGCTTCGCTCTTGATCGCCATTTTTCAAAGCCGCCATTGATGGTTACATTTTCAATGGTTACAAATGAAACCAGTTTGGTCAATTGAGATCCATTCCGGGGAGGAAGCAATGGCCTTTTCCTACATGCCGGGTTTCGGCAACGACTTCGAAACCGAGACGCTGCCCGGTTCGCTGCCACAAGGACGGAACTCCCCGCAGCGGCCGGCCTACGGCCTCTATGCCGAGCAGCTTTCGGGCTCGCCCTTCACCGCCCCGCGCGGCACCAATGAGCGCTCTTGGCTCTACCGGATCCGGCCGAGCGTCAAGCACACTGGCCGCTTCAAGCCTGCGAGCTATCCCTTGTGGAAGAGTGCGCCCAATGTCGGCGATCATGAGTTGGCGCTTGGCCAATACCGCTGGAATCCGGTGCCGATGCCGAAAGAGCCGACCGATTTTATCGCCGGCATGCGCAGCATCACCACATCAGGCGACGTGCTCGGCCAGACCGGCATGGCGGCACATGTCTATGTCGCCAACCGCTCGATGGTCGACGACCATTTCTTCAACTCCGACGGTGAATTGCTGGTCGTGCCGCAGGTCGGCGCATTGCGCTTCGTCACCGAGATGGGCGTCATTGAGCTGCGGCCCGGCGAGATCGCGGTGCTGCCACGCGGTCTGGTCTTCAAGGTCGAGCTGGTCGACAAGGAAGTGCGCGGCTACGTCTGCGAGAACTACGGCGCCAAGTTGACGCTGCCCGACCGCGGCCCGATCGGCGCCAACTGCCTGGCCAATCCGCGCGATTTCAAGACGCCTTGCGCCTGGTTCGAGGAGAAGGAAACGCCGTGCCGGCTGACGGTGAAATGGTGCGGCAATTTCCATGTCACCGAGATCGGCCATTCGCCGCTGGACGTCGTTGCCTGGCACGGCAATTACGCCCCCTACAAATATGATCTGGCTACCTTTTCGCCTGTCGGCGCGCTGCTGTTCGACCATCCCGACCCGTCCATCTTCACTGTGCTGACGGCACCCAGCGGCGAGGAGGGCACGGCCAATATCGACTTCGTCATCTTCCCGCCACGCTGGCTGGTGGCCGAAGACACGTTCCGGCCACCCTGGTACCACCGCACCATCATG
>NZ_RZRK01000384.1:0-5826 GCF_003997835.1 Mesorhizobium sp. M7A.F.Ca.CA.004.12.1.1 | reverse complement strand
CTACATGAATCTCAACGATCGCAATCGTCGCTATCGCAACCGCTTGCTGGTCAGCACGGCGATGGCCGGGGCGACGCTGCTCGGCTTGGGCCAAAATGCCGACGCCGCCTGCACGCCGGCGGCGCCACCCAACTATGTCTGCTCCGGCGTCAACACCACCGGCCAGATCGTACCCACCACGATCGGCTTGCCGCTCGACCTGGGCGACTTCATCGCCCTTGCCCTTGCTCCGGCCAACCCTTCGGTCACCACCGATCCGGGGTTCAGCGTTACCACCAGCGATCCCTTCGCGCTCGGCATACTGGGCAGCGGCGCGGTCAGCTACACCGATGCCAATTCTTCGGCGCTAAGCTCGACGACGGGCATCGGCCTTGGCGTCGTGTCGCTGGTTCCACAGGTGGCACCTCCCCATTACGGAGCGAACCCGGGTGGCGCGGTGACCATCGATACCAATGGTGCCTTGACCGGCGCCCTGATCGGCCTCGCCGCCATCAATACCGGCGACGGCGCCACCGCCGTCAACGCCACCGGCGATATCACGGCGACCGGCGCCAATGGCTATGGCGTCGTCGTCTATTCGCTAGGCTCGGATGCCGACGTCACCACCGGAAAAGTGAGCGGCACCAATGTCGGCATTTCCGCGATCAACCAGGGGGCGACCGCAGCCCTGAACCCAAAAACATCACCGCCAATGGCGACGTGACTGGCGGCACCGGCGACGGCATCCATGCCGTCAATGGCGGACAACAACTCGATGTCGTCAATACGATTCTGAATGGTACCGTGACCTTTTCAGGCCCGACCGTCCCTGCTGGCAGCGATCTGAATGTCACCGCCTACGGCAAGGTGACCGGCGGCCGGTACGGCATCTTTGCCTCGAACGACGGCAGCGGCGCCACCAGCATCATAGCCACGATGGCTGCCGTAGCCGGCTCAAGCGAAGACGGTATTTATGCCACCAACGGCACCACGGCGACCGACCTGACGGTGAGTGCCGCGGCGGTTAGCGGCAAGGGCGGCATCGCCGTCACCAACAACGGCACAGGCTTCACCAGCGTTACGGCGACGGGCTTGGTGACTGGGGCAAGCAACAACGGCATCGATGCCTACACAGACGGGGCCGGACTGACGGTGAGTGCGGCGGCAGTCAATGGTGGCTTCGCCGGCATCTATGCCCAGAACAACGGGACCGGTGCCACCAGCGTGACCGCGACGGGTACGGTGACTGGAACGGTCGACAACGGCATCGATGTCTATACCACGGGTACGGGCCTGACAGTGAACGCCGTGGCAGTCACCGGCGGGACCAATGGTATCCGCGCCTACAACAGCGGCAACGGAGCCACCGGCGTGACGGCGACCGGCATGGTGACCGGAATAGGCACCGACGGCATATACGCCTTCAACGCCGCCACCGCGACGGGCGGCCTGACGATCGACGTCACGGCAGTCAACGGCCACGAAAACGGTATCAATGCCGATAACAGGGGAACCGGCGCCACCACCATCACGGCGACAGGTACGGTCGAAGGCGGCGACGCCGCGATCAAGGCGGTGTCGTCCGCGGGCCAGGCGATTTCCATCACCACCAGCGGTCTGGTGCGCAACAACGCGCAAACCTCCGCGGCGCTGGCAATCGATGCATCGGGCGGCCCGGTGGCCTTCAACAACAATGGGACCCTGATCGGCACGGTCAAGCTGGGCGCAGCAGTGGGCAATGTCGTCACCAACGGTGGCAATTGGGCCACCGCCGGCGGCAGCAACGCGTTCAGCGGCGGCACGTTGGTCAACAATATCGGCAACAACATTTATGCCGCCAACCTCGGCGCAACCGTCGCCGTGACGACGACGTTCAACGGCTTGGCCAGTTTCACCAACAAGGGCCAGTTGAGCATGATGAATGACGTGGCTGGCGACATCACCGAGCAGACTGGTGGCAATGCGGCCTTCGCCGCCGGCTCGGTGCTGGCCGTCGACGTCAGCGGTGCCAGCGCGGATAAATTCACAACCACGGGAACTGCCGATATCACGGATGCGATTCTAGGGGTGCGTGTCGGCGGCCTTGCTATCGGCACCTACACAGTGCTGACGGCGAATGGCGGGCTGACCGGTACGTTCAATAGTGTGACCGGTGTCACCAGCACTCCATTCCTGTCTGTGACCGACACCTATGATGCCAACAACGCCTATCTCGACGTGACCAAGGTGCGCGACTTCGCCGATGCCGGGCTGACGCCGAACCAGATTGCCACCGGTGAAGGGCTGGACAGCCTGACCGGTGGGGCTGTGTTCAATGCCGTTGCCGGTCTAGCCACCGACGCCGAAGCCCAGGCAGCCTTCGACCAGCTTTCGGGGGAAATCCACGCCTCGGCCAAGGGCATGCTGGTCGAGGACAGCCGCTTCGTCCGCGACGCAGCGACCAGCCGCATCCGCGCCGCTTTCGGCGATGTTGGCGCGGCCGCATTGCCGGTCATGGCCTATGGCGAAGGCGGCCCCGAAATGGTCGCCGCCGACACCGACCGTTTTGCCGTCTGGGGCCAGGCTTTTGGTTCCTGGGGCAGCACGGACTCCGACGGCAATGCCGCTGCCTTCGATCGTTCGACGGGGGGCCTGCTGGCGGGCGCCGACACGCTGGTGGGCGGCTGGCGTGTCGGTTTGCTCGGTGGCTACAGCCATTCGAGCTTCGATGCCGACGACCGAAACTCCTCCGGCAAGAGCGACAGCTATCACCTCGGCCTCTATGGCGGCACCAACTGGGGCGCCATCGCTTTCCGCACCGGCGCTGCCTACTCCTGGAGCAGTCTTTCGACCAAACGCTCGGTTGCTTTCAACGGCTTCACGGATGGGTTGTCGGCCGACTACGATGCCGGCACCGCGCAGGTCTTCGGCGAACTCGCCTACAAGGCCGATGCCGGACAATTCAGGTTCGAACCGTTCGCCAACCTGGCCTATGTCAGCGTCCATACCGACGGCTTCACCGAAGACGGTGGCGATGCGGCACTGACCAGCGCCGGTACGTCCACCGATGCGACCTTCACCACGCTCGGCCTGCGCGGTTCCTCGGACTTCGCGTTTGGCGGCATGAACGTCACCGCGCGCGGCATGCTCGGCTGGCGTCATGCCTTCGGCGATGTCACGCCGACCTCCAGCTTCGCCTTCGCCGGCGGCGACGCCTTCACCATCGCCGGCGTGCCGATCGCCAGGGACAGCGCGGTCGTCGAGGCTGGGCTCGACTTCAACATGTCGGCCAACGCGACGCTGGGCCTGGCCTATACCGGCCAATTCGGCGGCGGCACGGTCGACCAGGGCGCAAAGGTCGATCTCGCCGTGAAGTTCTGACGGCAACAGGTGGCGAGCAGCAAAAGCGCACCGTCACCACGGTAATGGCAAGAAACTGCTGGAGGTCACATGGTCAGGTCAAAGGTCGATTTCCACACCAAGCATGAAAGCGGTTTTGTCCCAACGCAGGGATGTAAACTGCCATTCGACACGGACCTTCTGGAAGGCGAGGCCAAGGCGCGAGAGAAATTGCTTGGCAAGCAGAATGCTTTCCTTTCCAAGACAAGACGTTCCGCCAAAGACGTCGACCATCTGATCGAAGAGATGGTCGCGTTCGAAAAGATCCGGTCCGGGCACTATTGGCGAGACTATCGGGCGGACCTGATTGCGCGGAACGTGCGATCGGCGGTTGGCAAAACAGGATCCTTGCTCGATCTAGGCAGATTGTCGCAACGACCACGACCAGCACGGTTATGATACCACGCCTCGATATACCGGACCTGGGGCCAGTTCCTTTTGGTCCGGTCGAACGGGGGGAATTGCAGAGGATCGACCTGAACACGGTCGATCGAGGAACCTACTTCGACAAGTGGTTCAACTATAATGGACGGTGGACGCTCACCCAACTCTACGATCATGCCGTGACCGATCCGGTACCGCTCTCGATGGATTTCGTCAGCGCCAACAATCTGGACCCATACGATTCGGATAGCCTGCGCGCCACGAGCGAGACCGGTATCTGGTTCACCTATGTGCCGGACATGGACGGCTACGTGACGGTTTTTTGGCTATCGGACCGCGTGACCTATCGCCTGTTCAGACAATACTATCCTCGCGATGCCGACGGCTGGGCGAATGGTTGGCTCTCGGTGGAAGGAGTTGTCGGCATCTGGACGAACAATTCATTCGCGGGTCGCGACTACGTCGAAATTTCGAGCAGCAACGGCAATGCGCACGACACGCTACAAGCGAGCGGGGTCCTTTTCATCCACAACAGTACATACCCCGTCCAGGCGGGGAAACCGGTCCATGTGCTGATCGGAACGCGGTCGAAAGTCTTTAGTGTCTGCGACGGAACGGGCATCAATTTGGGGGCGGGCGTTGTCGCGCGAATTGATCACCCCATTTCCATCTTCACGCGAGCGGGACTGGAGCCATATTCGCCGTTCTACTGAACCTGGATGACAACTGGCCGCTACCGTTTCGAGGCATTCGACCTGGGGTAGGTGGAGCTGTCGGGCCGATAACCGGCAGGCCGGAAAGCCGACGCGCGATTTTTTGCGCCGTCCGTCGAACAAGGGGCGGTCGCGCTCCGGGCGATCCGGCGGTCTTGAGCGCGCAGCGCACGCGGTGCGGTCTTTGGCTCCAAAAACGTTGCGAAACGACCCGAGAGCGGTTATACAGACCGCGAATTTCCCATTTTGGTGGCTCTAAACCACCGCCCGCGCGGGAACGCGGGCGAACGAGAAGGATTTGTAAAATGGCCAATACGCTGCTGATGCCCAAGGCGACCGCTGTCTGGCTGGTCGACAATACCGCACTTTCCTTCGAGCAGATCGCGCAGTTCTGCGGGCTGCACCCGCTCGAGGTCAAGGCAATCGCCGACGGTGAATCGGCGCAAGGCATCAAGGGCATGGACCCGATCATGACCGGACAGCTGACCCGCGACGAGATCGCCCGTGCCGAGAAGGATTCGAACCAGCGCCTGAAGCTTTCGGATCCCAAGGTGCGGGTGCCTGAATCCAAGCGCAAGGGTCCGCGCTACACGCCGCTGTCGAAGCGCCAGGACCGGCCGAACGCGATTCTGTGGCTGGTGCGCAACCATCCCGAGCTCAAGGACGCGCAGATCTCGCGCCTCGTCGGCACCACCAAGTCCACGATCGAGCAGATCCGTGAGCGCAAGCACTGGAATTCGGCCAATCTACAGCCGATGGACCCGGTGACGCTGGGCCTCGCCTCGCAGATCGACCTCGACATGGAAGTCAATCGCGCCTCGCGCGGCCGCGAACAGGCGCAGCCGGTCGGCGACACGCTGCTGCCGGCGGCCCTGACCGAGCGGCTGGTGCCGGCTCCCGAAAAGCCGAAAGACGAGGATGCCGAACTCGACGCCAATGCCGTGTTCGCCAAGCTCTCGGCCTTGAAGTCGAAGAACACGGACAATGACGACGACGAGTGAGGTTGTCTGACATTCCAAAAAAAAGCCCGCTTCGAGCGGGCTTTTTTATGTGGTCAACAACTCAGCTTCGCGCCGCGCGGTCCGGCGCCATGCCGTAATCCTCGCTGCGCTCCACCGCGCGGTAGAAGTCGGCGAGCTGCTTGCCGCGTTCCGGCTTGAAGATGCGGCCGGCGATGACCACGGAGGCAATGCGATCGATGCGGAAGGCGCGGAAATCGTCGCGCATCTCGCACCAGGCGACCAGGGTCCACACCTTGCCCCAAAACCACAGGCCGAGCGGGCGGATATCGCGGGCTGTGCCGCGGCCGGCCTCGTCGGAATAGTCGATGGTCAGCACCTGGCGTTTTTCGACCGCGCGCTCGATCAGGTCG
>NZ_RZRK01000383.1:0-5831 GCF_003997835.1 Mesorhizobium sp. M7A.F.Ca.CA.004.12.1.1 | reverse complement strand
AGGTGACGGTGACCTGCACATTGTAGGCGTTCTCACCGGCCTGTACCGGAGCCGCGCCGGCCGCGGCATCGAAGGCTTTGGCATTGATCGGCATCGGCGCCGGCCTGATGTTCTGGTCTGTGATCTCGAGCACCCGGCCCAGGCTGACGCCGGCGGCTTCGGCCAGCGTCTTGGCCTTGGCCATGGCGTCGGCGACCGCCTTCTTGCGCGCCTCGGTGACCGTGGCTGCCGGGTTGTCATTGGTGAAGGCAATGCCGCCGCCCTGATTGACGCCCAGCGACACCGCCTTGTCGAGGACCTCGCCTGTCTTGTCGACGTCGCGCACCCGCACCGAAAGCGTGTTGGTCACCTGGTAGGCGACGAGTTCGGCTTCCTGACTGCCGTCCGGCTTGTTGGTGTAGTTGTAGCGCGGGTTGATCTGCATGCCAGCGGTCTGCAGATCGCGGTCCTTGATGCCGGCGGACTTCATCGCCGCGATCACGGCGGCCATGGCGTCATTGTTGGCATCGAGCGCGGCGCGCGCCGTTTTGGCCTCGCGCATGACGCTCAGCGTCAGGACCGCCAGATCGGGGGCTACGGTTGCTTCGCCTTCGCCCGACACGATGATGCGGGGCGGCGTCGGCAGATCGGCGGCTCCAGCCATCGCCGGAAAAGCGATTGCAGTGGCGAGCGCGAGAAGCAAAAGATGTCTGGTCATGAAAATCTCCTTGGTCTGCGATCAAGTCGCAAGGGGTCGCGTAGAGCGTGATTATGGGTTGATTTGGGCGATCTGCGGAAGCCCGTCGGGGAAAGCCTTGTGCCGCGATGCGAAAAACATTAATCCAGCCCGCGTGGGGCCTGTAGCTCAATGGTTAGAGCCGGCGGCTCATAACCGCTTGGTTGGGGGTTCGAGTCCCTCCGGGCCCACCATTAGCTTTCGAAGCCGTTGATTAATTGGGTTTTTTGTACTTTTTTGTCCCACTCTCTTCCACCCCCGCCAAAAGTGGGACATTTTCGTTCTCGTTTCGATCGAATACCAGAAGGGTCCGGGCAGACTGCGCCACTATCCGGCGGCGTGCCTTGCGGATGTAATGATCAGGCTGCTGATAGGTCGTCCAGCCGTAAATCGCCTTCAGCTGTTCATGTGTGGCTCCGTTTTCTGCGGCAACGGTGGCGCCTGCCTTGCGGACCCCGTGGGCGCTGCAGCCCGGGAGCCCCGCTTCGTCGCACCATTGGCGCATCTTGTTACCAAGGCCGTTTTCCGAGAAAGGCCGACCATACTCGGTGACGAGGAATGTCAGGTTGCCGGCCGGGGCGAAGGAAAGCTCATCCTCGAGTTCTGGGAGCAGAGGCAGTTCGACAACAATCGCTTCCTTGCGCACCTTGCTCTTGTCGGTCTTGCCAGGCTTGATCCTGATCCACTTCTCCCAGATCCCGGTATCCTTGTTGCGAACCTGGGTAATGTGTTGTCTGCCGAAGATTGCGGCATCGGACAGTCGCAAACCCGTGAACATGAAAATCGCCAGCGCCATACGAGCCATAGTGCCGCGCGCATGTCGTTTCTCATACTGGACGATCTCCGACACTTCCCAGGTGTGGAAACCTTCGCCATTGCCGGAAGTCAGGCGCTTTATTCCGTTTGCCGGATTGACCTCGACCATCTCGGCATCCTTGGCCCAAGCGAACATTGCGCTAATGGCTTTTGTAATATTGTTGGCTGCCCCCGGAGCGTCTGACCGGGTATCACGGAGCTCCTTGACGTGAGCCCGCTTCATGGCCGCGAACGGTAATGAACCCTTCGTCGAGAAGTCCGGATTGACTGGCCCGCTCAGCGGGTGAGGCAGTTTGCAACGCCTTCGAGTATTGTTCGTCGTCGAAGCATCGTGCCTTCGCCGACCTCTGCGCCACCGCGCCGGAAATACTCCTGGCAAAGCCACATCAGACTGCCGCGAGGGGCAACTGGCCTCACTACAGGCCCGACCACATTCTGAGCCGAAGCATAGGGAACGCCATCTCGCGCGCAGCGCACTTCTTCGTGGAACTCGGCTGAACCTGGCTTTTCTCGCAGACGGATCTTTTTTCTACCCGGTGCCCGGAAGTACAGCCGGATATTGCCGTGCCGATCCCTGTCTTCGACAACGCCTTTCAGATTGAATTTCACCATGGTGCTCGCCACGTCCATCATCTGCGATCCCAAGGATTATCGCTGGAGGACACGCCGTCAAGTTTGTTGTTGCGGTGTGGTAGCCGCCCGAATGCCTCTGCCAGTTCCTCCACATCCCAGACATAGCGCTCTTTGCTGGGCATCCGCGGTTGTGGCATACGGCCATCCGCGACCATCTGGTCGAACGTCGTTGGACTGACGCCGATAGCTACCGCTGCCTGTTCTCGATTAATGCCGAACAGCAGGAGCCCGCCAAGTGCGCGTTTCATTGCTTTTCTCGCTGCACATCGCCTCGCGGGCTGAGTTCCGCGACAGTGGAGCATTCACCTAAGAAGCAATCACGCTACCCTTTCCTTGCTATGCTTGGAATGGATCTGTCCGGCCAATGCGACAAACGGCGGTAACGGCGTGAAAATAGGATAGCAGACCGCGGCTGCGGGGGTTCGAGTCGGGAGACCGCTACATCGCAAGACCCACTATTGAGGGCGCGTTCTTTTGCTATCGCCGGCATGCAGCGTGAGCAAGGTGCGTTCGATGCCGTGCGGTAGAAAATCGCGACCCGTGGCGATGATGGACAGGGCCGATAGATAAGCAATATCAGCTAGTTACGATATGTTGTGTGCAAAAACCGCACACGAAAGTTCTGCTTCTCGTCATTTTTCGTTCGCACGACGGAGCCGCCGACAGTCCGATTTGGACCCTCTTTTGCCGACGATGACAGCCGCTTCATTGCGGCGTTCGCTGCCATATCTATGGGCCGCAACGTACGATCCGCCTCCAACTCCCCTGGGGTTCCTGGAAGCTTTTCGAACTTTCTGGGTCGCTCCTCAGCCCGAATTGCGAGTGCTCATGGATAAGGCAGGATACTAGATTCGGTTTTTAGATAGCTCTGAAGGGATCGACTTCTGGTACATTGTGTCTGATAGCGCGCCGACACGAACTCCCAAGTACCATGCTTGAACGGCAGCTTTGCGCCGCAAGTCGGCCGTGTATGGTCGTGCTCGACCAGCCCGGAAGCAGACATCCTTCTCTTCGACAAAATGTCGAATTAGGCGGGAAGCAGACCTTTGCCACTTGCTCAACGGAGGTCCGGGCTGCGGGACGAAGCTGCTGTCGTCTAGTTTCTCGAGCGTCTTCTTGCTTCGGAAAGCCATGCCATACCAGGATTCTCTATCGGACCGCCTTAGAGGTAGCCGAAAGCTATTCATTCGCCACGGCAACCGACATCAAGCGCATATTGTGAAGCGAGCGGATGCAGCCATGCCCTTCAAAAAGTTGCGCACAATCGAAGCATGATATGCCTCGCGCATCGTCCATTTCGTTCTCATCGATGCCGAGTGTAATGCTGTATGGACTCAAAACGGGTGCAAAGGCGAAAAAGTCCTCCGGCAATGGTTCGATAGACTGCATAAGGCAAACGAATTCGCCGCTCGGGAGCTGAGTAGAGAAGAGCAGTTCGTCGGTCCATACTCCAAGCTTGGCTATTCGATTTGGATCCTCGCGGCTGTAGACGACATTCACCATCCGCCCGCACATGTGGGGAGGCGGTGCCAATGCCGTGTATTGTTTCGTATTTGGTATGGCTTCCTGTTCAGGCCAGAAACCGTCGGACGCAAACAGGATTGAGGCGGCAACCTGCCCCCGGTCCTCTTGTGTCGAGAGACGTTGCCACCGCAATATCGAACGAAAATCGGGACCGTCCTCCCGCCATTCCAAGTGTTGCGCGAAAAACCCTTCCAACAGCGCGACCTGACAAACACCACTTTGGTGAAGGCTGAGTTTAAGCATGCGCCTATATGCGTTACTCGTTAGGTAGACGTCATTGTGGTTGACAAAAAACGACCAGCATTCGGACCGGGGCTTGGCGTCCGCGATCGCGAATCTGAATGCGGTAGTCTTAGCCATCGCCAAAAAGACCTTTAATCGTCGCCTCGTAGATTCCCCTTCTAGGGATTGGTTGGCTCCTCGACTACACTGTCGTAGTGATGTTCGCGAAGAAGTCGTGTGGTGACGCCACCCTTACTACTAGAAGTCCGTTGCGCGAAGAGATCGCCTACCATTCCGTCGAGATTTCGCAGCGCATCACTTGAGCCCCCCGCTCGACGAAAACCGTCGCGAAACAGAGCATAGGCAGCTTGGCCGTGTGTCCATACCGCGCCAGCGATCACTGCAAATAGAAGGTCGCGGTCCTCGCCACCGGTCGTCAACGAGATCGCCCGAGCCCAGAACGGAAGATTGTCCTCGGTCAAGTAACACAACATCAGGCAGGCCCCTATCGCATGGTCGCGCCGCTCTGCCTCGACGCTCTGCTCAAGGACCGACATCCAGATATGGGGACTGTAAGTGAGGTAGTTACGGTAAGAAAACTGTTCCACCCAAGTGGCCATCCAATCCTTCAGCGCAGCTTCGCTGCTTTCGCAAATGTCGTCAGAATTGGTTGCGGCATCGTAACATCGATGCGCCTCGGCGAAGTGCCCGCAGAACAAATGCGCGTCACCCGCGCAGATCGCGACCTGCGGTTTCGCGTCAGCCTCATACGCATGGTCGTAAAGAGTAGCTGCCATTCGGTGACGGCCGCGAAAAAAAAGAGCAGCAGCCAGTTCTGCCAGGAAATAGCCTCGTCTAAGGTAGTCGGGATACTTCCGGCGGGCCAAGTTGTACTGCCGGACAGCCCTCGACATCGCGCCGGAGATTCGCAGGGCATTCCCGAAGGAATAGTGGATCGCCGATTGCCGCTCCGGCGTCTCCGCCGCATGGAACTCAAGCGCGTCGACATAGAACCTCGACGCCGTGGCCAGACGCTCTTCGAAGGGAAGGCTACTGCTCAGGAGGCTGTGGACGTAGAGAAGGTATGCCTCATCCTGGCGCTCGTGGATGCCGTTCAGGGCGGCAAGGTCACCTGCCAAAGTTGGGTGCTCGTTCAGTCGGGCAGCGACTACCGCCGCAACATTTCGGCTTTGACATCTGTAGCGGCGCTGCCGAATCAGCGTTGCCAAATCGCGTGCTTGCGAGATGAACTCATATCCACATGCGAAGTGGGCCAGCACGTAGGAGAGCTGTGCCGCAATCTCGTGACGATCGAAACTCTTAAGGTGGACAGTGATCGACGCGATCATGTCTATCCGCGACCGCAGATATTCGCCGTCGAGGTGAACCATGACGGGGAGGCATTCGCTGGGGTCCAATGACGTCCCTACGATCCGGCAGGAAGACGTGATCTCGGCGACTGCGCAACTCAGCTCAAACGAATGTGGGCCACCGCAGCGCCTCTCATCGATGCCCAAGCCGAGCGACAGCTGTCGCGAGGCCAGGCGGATTGTCCGGTACACCTTAAACGTGCGGACGATGGCTTCTGGATCAGCGTCCGACCAAGCATCGGTTTCGCAGAAGCGTATGGTCACGGTTTTGGTCTCGGGTTGGCCGATCTCGGCGAACACATTGGAAAGCCACTTCCAGTGGAAGCTATCGTCCACGCTGCAGTAGCGCACCACGATCGAGGGGCAGTCGAGGCTACCTAGGTAGAGGAGCCGATCCATCTTCATCGCAACTGAAAGCGCCTCTGTCGGATCGTCGGTCGCTTTGAGCTGCACAAGAAAGATCAGCCCCGTTGCCTCGTCGCGGTCGTCGAAGACCTCGACCTCGAGATCGACACCATAATCCTCGTCCTTGCGCCGACAAACCCAACGGC
>NZ_RZRK01000382.1:0-5848 GCF_003997835.1 Mesorhizobium sp. M7A.F.Ca.CA.004.12.1.1 | reverse complement strand
CGGCGGCATTGTCAGGCGCCGGACCCAGCAGCGACGTCAGTTCCTCTTCGCCGCCCTTGCGTTTTGCGGCGCGTGCGCGAATTTTCTTGAAATCGGCCATTGGTCCCTCGGCAACTGGAATCAATCTAACACTTCCCGTGTGAGCCGGCAGCCTCTACCTCTTACGGCAAGCCAAAGACCCTGGAGATGTCCATGAACAAGACGATCGACGACCTGGCGAACCGCTGGCTCAAGCGGCGGCCGGACGGCCTCAGCCAGCTCGAAAGCCGGGTGCTGCAATCGACGCTCGAACGCACCACCATCTCGCGCGACACCAACAAGACCGTCGCCTTCCACCAGACCTTCGGCGACCGGCTCGCCGACACGATCGCCCGCATCGGTGGGTCATGGTCCTTCATCCTGACCTTCATCGCCTTTCTGATCCTGTGGACATCAGCCAATGTCTGGCTGCTGTCGCGTGACGCCTTCGATCCCTACCCGTTCATCTTCCTCAATCTCGTTCTGTCGATGGTCGCCGCCTTGCAGGCGCCGGTGATCATGATGGCGCAGAACCGCCAGACCGAACGCGACCGCATCGACGCCGCCCACGACTACGAGGTCAACCTGAAAGCCGAGATCGAGATCATGGCGCTGCATGAAAAGCTGGATGAACTGCGCCACGGCCAGATTCTCGGTATGCGCGACGAGATCGTGCAACTGACCGAAATGATCAAGCGGATCGACGAAAGGCTGTCTTCGCAGCAGTCGGCTTCATGACCGACGCGATCCATCATTTCATCGAACAATACGGGCTGCTCGCGGTCTTTATCGGTTGCGTCGCGGAGGGCGAAAGTGCCGCCATTCTTGGCGGTTTCTTCGCCCACCAGCAGGTCTTCGTCCTGTGGCACGCGGTTCTTGCGGCGGCGCTCGGCGCCTTCGTCGGCGATACTTTCTTCTTCATCCTCGGACGAAGCTTCGCCGACCATCCCTATGCCGTCAGATTGCGCAAACGGCCCGGCTTCCGCCGCGCCTTTCGGCTGCTCAACACCCATCCCGACATTTTCGTGCTGTCCAACCGCTATATCTACGGCATGCGCCTCGTCGGCGGCATTGCAGCCGGGCTTTCCAACATCGCTGCGCCGCGCTTCGTCATCCTCAACGCGCTTTCATCGGCGGTCTGGGCGGTGCTGTTCGGCACGATCGGTTATGTCTTTGGACTTGGCGCCGAGCACGTCATCGGCCAGGCGTTGATGCATCACGAACGGTTGCTGATCGGGCTTGGCATCGGCTTGACCGTGGCCGTTCTGGCATGGCTCGTCGCCCGTCACATCGCCAGCAAGGAACGCGCCAGGGAGGGCTGATCGTCAATCCACGCCGAGCGCCTGGTCCCCCCGATCGAGGATAAGCGGGATGATCAGGTCTTCCTCGTCGGCAAGATGCCTTGTCAGCATGGCGATCAGCCGGCTGTTTTCGTCGGCATAGGCGTCGGCGGCGAAGCGCTGTCTGTCTTCGCTCTCCTGAAGCGTCTTGATGAACGCATTGGCCGCCTCGGCATTACGCTCCAGCCCTTCATGGATGGTGTGATGGTCGGCATCGAGTATCTCGAAGCCGTGCTTCAAACGGGGCTCGGCCTTGGCGAAGACCGGGAAATATTGATAATCCTCGACGTTGTGGTGACCGTCGAGGTTGCCTAGAAAATGATTGAGGCGGGGCGCGAACCAGCGCGCGAAATCAGGCGCCGTCAGCCGTCCCTCACGGTAGTCGCCGATGCCGTTGGCCAGCATGCCGCCAAGTTCGCGGAACATGTCGTGCCGCTGCAGCCACATATTGGCGATGCCGTGGATATTGGCATGATCCTGCCAGTTTTCACGCGGATATTTCTCGGCCAGCCAGCGCAGATCATCCGGCAGGCCCACGCGTTCGAGAAGCAGAAAATTGGCGGCCCCGGCCATGACAGTCTCCTTTGGTGACTGGCATATAGGCATCGAAAGGCTAGATCGGTAGCCCGGTGATCCGCTCGATAATGGCAATGCCCCAGACGCCGGCGACGATGAGTACCGAAATCAGCACCGCCAGCGAACCGCAATCCTTGGCCAACTGGATATCGACATTGAACTCGCGGCTGAAAGCGTCGCATGCCGCCTCGATGCCGGTGTTAAGCACTTCGACCATGATCAAGAGCAACACGGCGCCGATCAGCAAGGCATAACCGCGCCACGAGATCGAAACGAACCAGCCGAGCGGCAAGGCAAGCGCCAGCAGCATCAGCTCCTGCTGGAAAGCCTTCTCGCTGGTGGCCAGCTTGCGAAACGCCCGCACCGAATTGAAATAAGCATCGATCAGCCGCTGCATGCCAAACCCCTTTGCGAATCACCGGCACGGGATAATGCAATGGCTGGCCAGATCAATGGAATAAGGTGACTTGTCCAAGATTCATTCAGCAACCGGTATGGACGGTGTCGACTTTTCAAACTGTGGCAGCCCGTCGTCGATCGAATAATAGTCGCCCTTGTCACCGACGAAGATATGGCATTCGCCCTCAAGACCTGTCGGCTTGTCGAACGATCCCGCCATGACCGAAACGTAGTCCTGGTCCCGCGGCTTCCAGAACAGCACCGATCCGCATGCCTTGCAGAACCCACGCCTGGCGAAGGTAGAGGCTTCGTACCAGGTGATACTTTCCGTGCCCTCGATCACGATGTCGGCGTTGGCAACATTGGTCGCGGCATAGAAATGTCCGCTCTGCTTGCGGCATTGCGAGCAATGGCAATAGACGACGCCACGCAGCGCCCCGTTCGTTCTGAAGCGGACGGCTCCGCACAGACACGATCCCTGGTGACCATCACTCACGTCGATCCTCCTTGAAGAAAAGTGCCGGGCATGGCTTAGGATTCCAGCTTTGCCGCGCAAGCACGCAAGCAAATGCGACATGTGCTGGCGTGGAGAATCCGAAATTCGGTTTCATTTTCAAGAGTGCGATGCGCGAATCGCGAATTCAAGCCGCCGCACCGGCGTTGTTTCCAACTGTTGGACGCACGGACTAAGGCTTTTACAGCCCGCAGACAGAGAAAACCCGCTGAACCTCTGCCAGTTAAGGAAACTTTAGCGACGGCGCATTTATGGTCACCTGCAAGCGAAGGCCGTGGGTGGGGACGCATCCCTTCGCAAGTTGTTCGAAGCGTCGGTCGCATTCCCCAGGGCTCGGCGACAAAGGGAAACCGCGAATTCCGCGGAGGATCCGAGGGGAAGAACCAAGATGCAGCCGGCAGCTGTCCCGACCGAACGAAGCACCGACATCGCAGCCACTGTTGTCGCGACAATGCGCCAATTGGGCGTGCTCGGCCTGCCGCGCAATTACGAGATCTTCTATGAGGCCCTGAGCGGCACCAATCGCGAACTCAGCCTGGCCGTCGTTTCGCTGGCCAGCCGGCCGACACAGGATGAACTGGACCAGATCGGGCGCACTTTCTTTGCCCACAACCATGGCCCTGGCATCGTAGAGCATGCCAGAGACGTCATTGCCAGGGAGCTCGAGGAGGTTGCTTCGCTGCTGCGGAGCGAGCGCAGCCACATCGAGAAATACGGCAGGATCCTCGATGAGACATCGAGCGGCCTCAGCGGACGCAGCCTTCTCTCTCAGGATCTCCTGCAGAAGATCGCCAACGCCATGGCGGTTGCCACCAATTCGACGATCGATCACGGCCGGCAGGTGGCCTCGACGCTCAGCGACAAGACGGCCGAACTCGAAAGCGTCAAGTCGAAGCTTGAGGAGTACAAGCGCCTGGCTGACACCGATCCCTTGACGCATATCTGGAATCGGCGCGCCTTCGACAAGGAGATCACCAGGATCTACAACAGCAACAGGGGTATCCTGTTCAACGCCCTGGTTCTTGTCGACATCGACCGCTTCAAGGATATCAACGACCGCTATGGCCACCCGGTCGGCGACAAGATCATCCAGAGCATCGCCGATATTTTCCAGACCAGCATTCGCGGCGACATGTTCGTCGCCCGCACCGGCGGCGAGGAGTTCGCGCTGATCATCGAGGGCGCCAGCGAGGACGCCACCTATGACGTTGCGGAGCGCATTCGCGCCCTGATCGAGCAGACGCCGTTCACCAGCAGCCAGACCGGCACGAATTACGGCACCGTCACCGTCTCGATGGGTATCTGCATGGCGTCCGAAGCCGAAGGACCCGAAGATCTCTACACCAAGGCCGACCGGGCGCTCTATCGCTCCAAGGTCAGCGGCCGCAACCGGGTCACCAAGCACTCGACGATGGCAGGCCGGGCCGGCAAGAGCTGGCTGCTCTACAAGAAGGACTGACAGTCCCTGCCCGCTGGTGCCGGGAACACTGGACTAGCGCAGACATGAAAGGCGCCCGATTTCTCGGACGCCCTTTCGTGGATCTTATTCGGACTGCGCGAAAATCAGCCGTTGACCGCCTGCTTGTGCTGCACCGGGTGGCTCTTCTTCAACAGATCCGAGACCAGGAAGGCCAGTTCGATCGCCTGGTCGGCGTTAAGGCGCGGATCGCAATGGGTGTGGTAGCGGTCCTGCAATTCCTCGGCGGTGATGGCGCGCGCGCCACCGGTGCATTCGGTGACGTTCTTGCCGGTCATTTCGACATGGATGCCGCCCGGATGCGTGCCTTCGGCGCGGTGCACCTCGAAGAAGGTCTGGACCTCCTTGAGAATGCGGTCGAACGGCCGCGTCTTGTAGCCGGCGGCCTCGATCGTGTTGCCGTGCATCGGGTCCGACGACCACACCACGGAGCGGCCTTCCTTCTGCACCGCGCGCACCAGCTTCGGCAGATGGTCGGCGACCTTGTCGGAACCGAAGCGGGCGATCAGCGTCAGCCGGCCGGGCTCGTTCTCGGGATTGAGCAGGTCGATCAGCTCCAGCAAGCCGTCCGGCGTCAGCGAAGGACCGCATTTCAGCCCGAGCGGGTTCTTGATCCCACGGCAATATTCGACATGCGCATGATCGGGCTGGCGGGTGCGGTCGCCGATCCAGATCATGTGGCCTGACGTGGCGTACCAGTCGCCGGAGGTCGAATCGACGCGCGTCAGTGCCTCCTCGTAGCCGAGCAGCAGCGCCTCATGGCTGGTGTAGAAATCCGTCTCGCGCAGCGCGTAGTTGGTTTCCGAAGTGATGCCGACGGCCTTCATGAAGTCCATCGTCTCGGTGATACGGTTGGCAAGAGACTCATATTTCTCGCCCTGCGGACTGTCGGAGACGAAGCCGAGCATCCAGCGGTGCACATTCTCCAGGCTGGCATAGCCGCCTTGCGCGAAGGCGCGCAAAAGGTTGAGCGTCGCCGCCGACTGGCGGTACGCCATTTCCTGGCGAGCGGGATCCGGAATGCGCGACTTCGGGTCGAATTCGATGCCGTTGATGATGTCGCCGCGATAGCTGGGCAGCGTCACCTCGCCCTTGGTCTCGTTGTCGGACGAACGCGGCTTGGCGAACTGGCCGGCAACGCGGCCAACCTTCACCACCGGCTGCGCGCCGGCGAAGGTGAGCACCACGGACATCTGCAGGAAGACGCGGAAGAAGTCGCGGATGTTGTCCGCGCCATGCTCGGCGAAGCTCTCGGCGCAATCGCCGCCCTGCAGGAGGAATGCGTCACCGGCGGCGACAGAAGCGAGCTGCTTCTTCAGCTTGCGCGCCTCACCGGCAAAAACCAGCGGCGGAAAGGTTGCGAGCTGGGCCTCCGTGTTCTTCAGCGCGGCAAGGTCCGGATAGGCAGGAACCTGCTTGATCGGCTTTGCTCTCCACGAATTCGGCAACCATTTCGTCATCGCTGCACCCAACGCTCTTTCCGGCAAGCACCCTCGCCTGCCATTTCCCGCCCCTATATGGGAT